>NZ_JADDIL010000070.1:0-49895 GCF_020826795.1 Microtetraspora sp. AC03309
ACCGGCGGCGTCTGGACCCTTGAGTCGACCACCGCCTAACCGCAGGGCACCCACCCATGCACGACAGGCTCAGACCAAGATCTTCAGTGATCTTCTAGGCAGAAGATCGTCGCACTGGCCTGCGAACTCCTCGCCTGGATGCAGATGCTCGCGCTGGAGGGGAAGGCCCGCTGCTACGAGCCGAAACGGCTGCGGCTGCGCCTATTCGCTGTTGCCGCCCGTCTGGTCCGCGGCGGCCGGCGCCTGCGCCTACGCATCGCCGCACGCTGGCCCCGGGCCGGCCAACTCGTCGCCGCCATTACCCGGCTGCAAGCGTTCCCGACACCGACCTGACCAGCGCAATCTCATCGGTGCGATCAGGAAGGGACACCCGCGGGCCCGTGGAACCCCGCCCACCCGGCGCGACAGCCGGGCCGGCAAGCTGACCAGAGCCGCGAAACCAACACCCAGCCGAACGCCTCAGCCGACCAGACGAATGTCGCGAAAGATCGAGGCTAGAGCCGTCGATCCAGGACGCCCGCGCCTTCTGCCAGACCTTCTACACCTGGTACAACAACGACCACTACCACTCCGGGATTGGCTACCACCACCCGGTCGATGTGCACTATGGCCGCGCCACCGCCGTCCGCGACCGACGCGCCCGCGTTCTGGCCGCCGCTCGGGCGTTGCGCCAGCGCACGTAGGCACCGATCGCCGCGTTCTGCTCGTCATGACTGCGGTGGTCGGTGCCGTTCAGGGCGTAATAGCGCAACGCGGCGAACTCCGACTCGATCCAGTTCAACCAGGAGCCGTAGGTCGGCAGGAACACCAGCTCAACATCGTTGTCAGCCGCCCAGGCCCGGACCCGGGGATGCTCCACCAGACCTTCGGCAGCCCAGAGGCCGCGCAGTTTGCCGCCAACGCTCTGCGCATCCATGTGCGGCACCCGGCTTGACAGCGCGATCGGCCACGCCGACGCGCGCAGCGGGCGCCGCGACGCCGTCCCAGACCGAAAGATGCCATGTCCCATCCCAACGCTGCCCCCACACCGCATCATCGTCTGAAGATTGCCCAGCTCCTCGTCGAGGAAGGCCGGCCGATCAGTGAGGGCCCTCGCGAAGCTGGCACAGGACGAGAACCGCGTCGTCGCGCTCACCGCGGCGTACATCCTCGGCCTGCGCGACGGCTGGGCGCATCGGCGCACGTCCGGAGACCCGGACGCGGGACGGTGGTCGCCGCCCTATCGGTTCACCTCCGCGGCGGGAAGGCGGTGGATGATCACCATGCTGGCGGCCAGGAGCACGATCGCGGCGATGAAGCCGCTTGCCGCGTTCCCGGTCAGGTCCTTCATCCAGGCAAGCGCGTAGGTGGCGACGAACCCGCCCAGGTTGCCGATCGACGAGATGAGCGCCATGCCCGCCGCGGCGGCGGCCCCTTGCAGGAAGACGCCGGGCAGGCACCAGAAGACGGGGTAACTGGCGACGATCCCGATGTTGGCCAGGGTGATCGCCAGCGTGACGAGCACGACCGAGGCGTCCGTCACGACGGTCACTGCCAGCCCTGCGACGGCCAGGGCGAACGGCACGATAATGTGCCATCGGCGCTCTCGCGCCCGGTCCGACAGGAACCCGTTCACCAGCAGGGCCACGATGCCGCACCCGCTGGGGACGGCGGTCAGCCAGCCGATGGCGCCGGGTCCGCCCGCTCCCGCCTCCTGCAGGATGGTCGGCAGCCAGAAGCTGATCGTGTAGGTGGCGGTCAGGAAGCTGAAGGCGACCAGTCCCAGCCGCCATACGCGACCCGACCTGAACGCGGCGCCGATGTCGTGCCCCTGAGCGGGAAGCGCGTCCCGATCGGCCTTGAGCACCGCTTCGAGCAGGTCCTTTTCGGCGTCGGAGAGCCAGCCAGCCGTCCGCACGCCGGAGGAGAGCACGAGCGGCAGCAGCAGCCCGAGCAGGACGGCGGGCACGGCTTCGAGCAGGAACAGCCACTGCCACCCCGCCCAGCCCCCGGCCCCGTCGAAGTGCGACATGATCCATCCCGACAGCGGCCCGCCCAGCAGCGAGGCGGCGGGCAAGCCGATCAGGAAGAGCCCGATGACGCGAGCGCGCCGCTGCGAGGGATACCACTGCGTGAGATAGAGCAGCACACCCGGAACGAAGCCTGCCTCCGCCAGGCCCAGCAGGAACCTGAGGAGGTAAAACTGCCAGACATCGGTCACGAACACCATAAGACCGGACAGGATCCCCCAGGTGATCATGATTCTGGCCAGCCACCAGCGGGCGCCGACCCTCTGCAGGAGGACGTTGCTCGGCACCTCGAAGACGATGTAGGCCACGAAGAACAGGCCGCCGCCGAGCCCGTAGACGAGATCGTCGAATCCGAGCGCGTCAAGCATCTTCAGTTTGGCGAACCCGAGATTGATGCGATCGAGGTAGGCGAACAGATAGCCGAGAAGGATCAGCGGCACGATCCGCATCGAGACCTTGCGGAAGAGCGCGGCGGTCGCCGCCGGTGAGGTGGAGACGGAGGCAGGGGGCATGTGAGCCTCTCAGGGGACAGCAGACGAAGGTCGGCTCAGGTGGCCAGCAGACGGGGATCGGTGTTGCCGCCGCACACCAGCACGCCGACGCGCTCACCGGGGCGCGGCCGGTAGGCGCCGCTGAGCAGGGCGGCCAGCGCGGTGGCGCCGCCGGCCTCCGCCGGGAGCCGCAGGGCACGCCACAGCGCGGCCTGGGCGCGGACGATGTCGCCGTCGTCCACGAGGACGACACGGGAGACGGCTTGCGCGCAGATCCGGTGCACGAGGTCTCCGACGTTGCGCGGCCCCAGGGAGTCGGCGGCGACGGAGTCGACGGTCACGTCCACGGGGCCTCCGGCTTCGAGCGCCGCGTGCAGAGCCCGGGAGCCGCGCGGCTCGACTCCCACGACGTCGACCCGGCTGCCGTGCCACCACGAGGCGAGCCCCGAGATCAGCCCGCCGCCGCCCACGGCGACCAGGACGGTGTCGAGTCCCGGTGTCTGCTCGTCCCACTCCACGGCGATGGTGCCCTGGCCGGCGACCGTCGAGGGCACGCCGTAGGGGTGCACCTCGTGCGCCCCGGAGTCGCGTACGTGATCCGCGCAGGCTCGCTGCGCCTCGTCGTAGTCGCCGCCGGTCACGATCACGTGTCTGGTCAGCTCGTTGAGCGCGGCCAGTTTCACGGGACTGACCGTGGCCGGGACGAAGATCGTCGCGTGCAGACCGAGACTGCGGGCCGCGTACGCGACGGCGATGCCGTGGTTCCCGCCCGAGGCCGCCGCGACTCCGGCCTTCCCGACGTCGGCGGGGGCGGACAACAGGTTGTTGAAGGCGCCGCGCGGTTTGAAGGAGCCGGTGTGCTGCAGCAACTCCAATTTCATGGTCACGCCGGTCGTGAGGCCGAAGTCCTCCCCGCGGACCTGGATGACCGGCGTCCGGCGGCAGTGGCCGGAGATCCGCGCCCGCGCCGCCCTGATGTCCGCGGCGGTCACTGGAAGGCTCACCTGACGACCTGCCGCTGATGGCCGAGACCTTCGATGTCCAGGCGCATGGCGTCGCCGGGTCGCAGATAACGGCCGTGCGCCATCCCGACCCCGGCGGGCGTGCCGGTCGTCACCACGTCCCCCGGCTCCAGCGTCATGAATCGCGAGATGTAGGAGATGAGGAAAACCGGCGGGAAGATCATCTCCGCGGTGCTGCTCTGCTGCATGACCTCGCCGTTGAGGGTCAGTGACATCGCGAGCGCGGACACGTCGCCGACCTCGTCGGGGGTGACCAGCCAGGGCCCGAGCGGGCCGAACGTCGGCGCGCTCTTGCCCTTCAGCCACTGGCCCGTGCCACCCATCTGCCAGTGGCGTTCGGAGACGTCGTTGCAGATGCAGTAGCCGGCGACAGCCCGCGCCGCCTCGGCCTCGTCGGCGCGGTGGACGCGCTCGCCGATGACGACGGCCAGTTCGAGCTCCCAGTCGACCTGGGTGGCGCCCTCCGGGATGACCACGTCGTCGTACGGGCCGGCGAGGGCGCCGGCGGCCTTGCTGAACAGGACGGGCTCGGCGGGTACGGCCATGCCCGTCTCCCGGGCGTGGTCGCGGTAGTTCAGCCCCACGGCGATGAAGTTTCGGGTGCCCGCGACGGGTGGCGCGAGCCGGGCCTGGCCGGGGACCGGCGGCAGCGACTCCACGTCGAGGGCGGCCAGGCGTTCGACGGCCGCCCGCCCCAGCGCCTCGCCCGCCAGGTCGGGGATGTGGCCGGACAGATCCCTGAGCCGGCCCGCGCCGTCGATGAGACCGGGCATGGCCGCCTCGCCCGCGGCCGGCCGGTAGCGAACGAGCTTCATCGGGCGATCCCTCCTGATCCGGCGAGGTATTCGGCTCCCACCGTGCGGCAGTCCATCTCGTACTCGAGGTCGAGCACGGGAGGGCGGTGCGGATGCCAGGTCAGGCCGTCCGTGCAGCGCAGAGGGCTCATCACCTCGTCCCACAGCACGGACTGGACGTCGTGGACCGTGTAGACCTGCACGACCCGCGGCGGGTGGCCGGACACACCCAGCCCTTCCATCCGGCTCTTCATGGCGCTCGTCACGAACCGCACCTTGGCCAGCAGGCCGCCGGCGGACACGTCCCGGTAGGCGACCATGTGATCCCGGTAGTCGCCGAGGCCCTCGGGAGACTCCGCGCTGCCCGACACCACGTACTGCACGGTGCCGGTGTCCGCCGGCACGGTGAAGGCGAACGCGTGCGCGCTCGGCTCCGGAACCGGGGCGGCGGCCGGGCAGACATTGCTGCGCGCCACCGGATTGGCGCCGTCCGGCCCGATCACCCCCCACGTGTCCAGCAGGGCGATGTACTCGGCGTTGAACGCGGTGAACGACGACTCCGTGAACGGCCGGGGCGAGCGCAACTCCCACGAGCACAGGGCGGTCAGCGGCCGGCCCGCCCCGCCGATGATCTTCTCCGCCGCGCCGAAGGCGGCGCGGAGCGGCACGGGCACCGGGAAGCGGACACGGACGATCCCGTGCCCGGGGTCCGCCACGACGCCCGCCGAGTACTGCCCGACGCCCGGCAGGTATTGGTAACCCGATCCCGCACCGGCTGCATACACCATTTTCGGTCCTCTCTTTTTCGACGCAGGAAGCATCCCATTCGCGAGGAAAGATGGCCATTAGCTGATTTCGCCGACAGCGTGCTAATTTTTCGCATGCTCCGAGCCTGCGAGGAGGCGGCATGCTCGAAACCGCGGCGATGCGCTACTTCCGGGAGGTGGCGCATACCGGCTCCATCGCCCGAGCCGCCGACAGCCTATTCATCGCGCCCAGCGCAATCAGTCGGCAGTTGCGCCTGCTGGAGGAGCATCTCGGCGCCGAGCTGTTCAGCCGCGGGCCCAAGGGCATGACGCTCACCTCCGCGGGGGAACTGTTGCTCGGGTTCGCCGACGAACAACTGACGACGGCCGAGCGGCTGCACGCGAACCTGGGCTCGGGCCGTCACAAGACCAGTGGCCAGGTCACCGTGGCGACGGTCGAGGCGCCACTCAGCAGCTTCGTCCCGCAGGCGCTGACCGAGGTCGCCGCCACGCATCCGGACATCGTGGTCAATGTCCTCGCGGCCGGGTCCAAT
Organism: Microtetraspora sp. AC03309; assembly: GCF_020826795.1. Lineage (NCBI taxonomy): Bacteria > Bacillati > Actinomycetota > Actinomycetes > Streptosporangiales > Streptosporangiaceae > Microtetraspora > Microtetraspora sp. AC03309. Next base: position 5,617 of record NZ_JADDIL010000070.1, read on the forward strand.
GACGTGGCGGCCCACGTCGCCGAGAACCGGGCCGATCTCGGCCTGGTCTTCGGCCCTGTTCCCCGCTCCGATGTGACGGAGCTGGTGACCCGGCCCTTGCCGCTGTTCGTCATGGTCGCGCCCGGCCATCCGCTTTCGGCCCGGCCACGATGCGACCTGAGCGATCTCCCCGGCGTACGGCTCGCGCTCCCGGACCGGTCCTTCGGCATCCGCCAGGAGGTCGAGCGGGCCGCCGCCGAACACCGCGTCCGCCTGAGCATCGCTTACGAGACCAACTCGCTGGCCCTGCTACGAGAGCTCGCCGTTCGGACCGGAGTGGCGATCTTCATGCCGGTCGACGGCGCCCGCCCCGAACTGGACGCGGGCCTGCTCACCGCGGTCGCCATCGACGACCGGCGGCTGACGAGCACCCGGATCACCTTGATCAGCAGGCTGGCGGCGACCGGCTCGCCTGCGCTGACAGTGGTGCGCGACGCACTGGCGGTCGCGCTGCGTCAAGCGGACGCGACCGCCCCGCGGACCACCCTCGACCCCAGCGCCCGCGGGGCCGGCGTCTCCTCCGGCCGCGTCTGCTGAGCTGCGCCCTCTCGGCACTCGTCGAGGAAGGCCAGGACGGCGACCACCCGCCGCAGGTCCTTGACGAACAGGCTCACCGGGCTGACCCTGCCCTTGAGCAGGTGGCTCACTCCTCCGGAGCCGGTCGCGGCTGGAGTCCGACAACCGGCGAGATCGTCGCTCTCGGGCTGTGGCCTGTCCATGCCGCCACCGAGTTGTTGCGGGGGGCATGAGGCTGTGGCAGCCGCGCAGGCGCGGCGCCCCCGCCGGCGCTCAGGCCACGCCTAGCTTGGCGAGGATGCGGGCGGCGGCGCGCTCGCCGGACTCCAGGGCGCCCTCCATGCCGCTGTCCTCGACGCTCAGGTGCTCGCCGGCGAGCTGGAGCCGCCCGGTGTCGGTCTCGACGGCGGCCGCGAGCGTGGCCATCTGGCCGGGCAGCGGCATGGCCCACGCGCCTCCGGCCCACGGGTCACGTCCCCACGAGACGATCCGCGTGATCTCGACCGCCCCCGCGGTCGCGGGCCGTACGCGTGCGAGTTCGTCGAGGACGATCCGCCGCTGCTCGCGCTCGCCGAGCGCGTCGAGCACGCGTGCGTCGCGGCCGGTGACCCAGACGGCCAACGCGCTCGGTCCGTCGTCAGCCAGCCGCCAGGGCAGCAGCCGCTGGATCCGGTTCGTCGTCCACATCGCGGGCGGCAGGCCGTCCTCCTCCCAGAAGGGACGGTCGGCCACGAGGTGGTACTTCGTCAGCGCCGGATAGGGCAGCTCGGCGACCAGACGCGCCACCGGCTCGGGCAGCGCGGGCTCCACGGCGATCGAGCGCAGGCTCGTGAACGGGACGGCGAGGACGACGTGCCCTGCGGCGATCCGCTCACCGTCGCCGAGTTCGGCCACCATCAGGTTCCCGCTCTCGCGCACCGCGGTGACGGCGCTTCCGAGCCGTACCGGGGTGCGCAGGCGGGCGGCCATCGACTCGGGCAGGCGCGTGTTCCCGCCGACGATGTTCGACGTCTGCGGCGCGTGCCGCGTCGCCCGCTGCGCGGCCCGGAGCGCGGCCAGCGCCGACGTGCTCTCCAGGGTCTCGAAGGTACCCGCGCGGTCGGCCAGTGCGATCGCCGCGTCCGAGACGCCCGTCGAGCGGAGGTGGTCCGTCAGCGGGACGTCCCACCTGGCCGCACCGGGCGACATCCAGTCGCGGGCACCGGTCAGCGGGTTCCCGCGGGCGAGGGCGCCCGCGACGATCAGAGCGGGCGGGAGCGCCCGCTCTGCTCCGGCGAGCGGGTTGCCCTCGCTCTCCGCCCAGGTCGCCGCGGTGCCGGTGTGCCCGCCCGTGACGATGACGTGGTCCCGCATGGACACGGTGACCGGCTCCTGTTCGAGGCCGGCGGCGCGGACGTGCGCGAGCAGCCGGGCATACCCGTCGCCGATGTTGACCGCTCCGGCCTCCTCCACGCCGGTGGGCCCGTCCAGCGACCTGACCCGGCCGCCGACCCGGTCGCCGGCCTCCAGGACGAGGACGTCCAGGCCGGCGTCCTGCAGCGTGAGCGCCGCGTGCAATCCGGCGAGCCCGGCTCCGACGACCACCACATCGTGGCTGCTCCGCAAGGTCGGTCCTTTCACCGCGACGCTGTGGCGGCGCCGGAACGGACACCACCTTGACTCGAATTCCGCTTGGCGGAATGCTGTTCCGGAACATAGTTCGCCGGAGTCATCAACGTCAATATCTCGCGATCATCCGTCACCGCCGTGAAGGAGAACCCCATGACGACCGAAGCCCCCCGTATCGCGGAACTCGACGACCCGGCCCGCAACCTGGAGGCGCTGGTGCGCACTCGGGCCGGCACCGACGGCGGCGAGTACACCATCTGGTGGACCGGCGACGTCTACAGCCAGGTGCCCGGCGCCGACACCCGCAGGCTCTTCGGTTTCGTCGGCTTCAACGTGGCCCGCGCCGTGGCGGTGGACGGCGGCTACGACCTGCTCACGCGGGAGGCGGCCTTCTATCTCGACCCGGTGACCCGCGAGATCATCGAGAGCTGGCACAACCCGTTCACCGGCGAGGACGTCGAGGTCCTGCACGTCTGGAACGACCCGGTCAACCAGCGGTTCCGGGTGCAGTCGCCGTACGGGCCGTGGCACGCGCCGTACACCGATCTGGGCGAGACCGTGGTGTTCAACCTGGACATCCCGATCAGCGCCCCGTCGGCACTGCCGGTCGCGGAGTGGCCGAAGAACTCCGCCGACGACGTCTACCGCGCGGTGGAGCTCTTCCAGTTCTACACGCCGCGCGCGGAGGTGCTCGACCGGGGCGCCGCCAGCGCGCGGTGCGACGTGTCGTGGATGCGCCTGTCGGCCTGGCTGCCGTGGATGGAGATGGCGCAGCGCCCCGGCGGGCTGGTCTTCCATTGCCGCGGCACCAAGCTGGACGACTACGACGACCTGCCGTCCGGCGTGCGGGCCTACGTGGAGAAGCACCACCCCGAGTACGCCCACGCCCCTGAGGAGTTCAGCTCCCCGAACGAGACCAGCTGGACGTATTTCAAGAAGACGCGCCGACCTGCCTGAGACCGTCGCGCGGCGCGGCCAGGCCGCGCCGCTCGCGACGAAGGCCGGTACGCCCAGGGAGGATGGGGCGAACCGGCCTTCGCGTGCCCCGGCGAGGCGGGGCGGCCCGCCCCGCCGGGTCAGCCCGCCAGGTTGGCGCCGAGGCCGCGCAGCACCCCGGCGGCCTGGGTGACGATCCCGTCGATCAGCTCCTCGCAGGAGGGCAGGTCGTCGATGAGCGCCACGACCTGGCCGGAGGCCATCACGCCGAGGTCCGGGCGGCCGTCGACCATGGCCGCCTTGAGCAGCATGGGCGTGTTGGCGGCCATCAGGACCTGGGACCAGGTGAGCTCCTTGCCGTGCTTCATGGCCAGCCCGTCGCGGATCATGCCGGGCCAGGACATGCCCGAGATGCGGCGGAACTTCGCGGCGTTGCGCACCGCGCGGATCAGGCCGGACACCCGGCCCGACTGCTCCAGGCCGTTGACCAGGGGCGTGCGGAGCACTCGGTGCGGCATGCCGTCCACCTGGCGGGTGACCACGGTCTCCGACGTGCCGAGGTAGGTCTGCTTGACCGCGTCCGGGACCGAACTGTCCTTGGTGAGCAGGAAGCGGGTGCCCATGGCCACGCCGGCCGCGCCGTACGCGAGCGCGGCGGCCAGGCCGCGCCCGTCGAAGAAGCCTCCGGCGGCGATCACCGGGATGTCGACCGCGTCCACGACCTGGGGCAGCAGCAGCGTGGTGGCGACCGCTCCGGTGTGGCCTCCGCCCTCACCGCCCTGGACCAGGACGGCGTCGGCGCCCCACGCGGCGACCTTCTCCGCGTGCCGCCGCGCGCCGACCGACGGGATCACCACGACCCCGGCGTCCTTGAGCTTGGCGATCAGCTCCTGGCGGGGTGCCAGCGCGAACGAGGCGACCTTCACCCGGTTCCTGATCAGCAGGTCGATGCGGTCGCCCGCGTCCGAGGCGTCGGCGCGCAGGTTCACGCCGAAGGGCGCGTCCGTACGCGAGCGGACCTCCTCGATGGCGGTGGCGAGTTGGTCGAGCGTCATGGTGGCCGAGGCGAGGATGCCGAGGCCGCCCGCGTTCGCCACCGCCGAGACCAGCCGCGGACCCGCCACCCAGCCCATGCCGGTCTGCACGACGGGGTGGCGCACCCCGGTGAGCCGGGTCAGCGGCGTGTCCAGGACCTGCTCGATCACGCCCGGACCTCCCGGTCCCGCAGGCTCCTCGGGTCGAGCACCTCGCGGATCAGCCGCAGCTCCTCGTCCGTGGGCTGCCGCGTCTCCGGCACGTCGCCGTCGATCACGAGGTCGAACCCCGTGGCGGCGGCGACCTGCTCGACCGTGACCCCGGGGTGGGTCGAGAGCAGGCGCATCGCACCGTCGGCCGTGCCGAAGTCGAACACGCCGAGGTCGGTCACCACGCGGCCCAGGCCGTGGAAGCGGGACGCCGCCGGGCCCAACTCGGCCGCGCGGTCGTATCCGACGCCGCTGACCATGTCCACCTTCGGCACGAACACCCGGGTCGAGTGCCTGGGGATCCAGTAGCTCGTCGGGTTGCAGATCGTGTTGCCGGGGGCGCCGCGCACCCCGAGCAGCTGGGACGTGGGCCGCTCCCACGCGCCGACGGCCGAGATGTTGCTGTTGCCGTACCTGTCGATCTGGGAGGCGCCCATCATGACGTGCCGCCGCCCGTTCTGCACCAGCCAGAGGTGGTCGCGGAACGGCATCCAGCCCTCGACCGGGCCGGCGGGCGCGCCGAACGGCACCGGCTCCGCGGTGAGCATCGCCCCGCCGTCGGTGGTCAGCAGCCCCGGCTCGAAGGTGAGCCGGGCCAGCCGGGCGCCCAGGATCGAGCAGGTGCCCATCGCCGCGGCCAGGATCTCGCCGTCGCCGCGCCACGCCTCGGCGCAGGCCACCACGCAGATCTCCGCACGGGTCGCGCTCATCGTGCCTTCCCCTCCTGCTCCTCGTGCCACCGCTGGACCGCCTCCTGGTAGGCCGTCTCGTCGCCGCTCAGGAATCGGTCGGCGAACGCCGTCCACGCCTCGGGGTCGGCGGCCGAGCTCGCGTAGTGCCGCTGGAACGCCTCATCCCGGGTGCGGTCGGGCCCGCAGTCGGTGAAGTGGCCGCCGTTCGGCGTCTCCACCACTCCCGCCGTGTGCATGCGGCTGACGAGCAGCGTCTGCGGCGGGCCGTCCAGCTTGCCGGGGTCCACCAGGCGCTCGCAGCTCACGTAGCAGCGGCCCGCCGCCTTGGCGAACAGGTCGTCCATGTACGGGTCGGGGCCGAGGTACTGGCCGTTGCCCCGCGTGTCGGCCCGGTCCATGTGCACCAGGGCCACGTCGAGCGCCAGCGCGGGCACCGCGAGGAGCTCCTCCTGGTCGTCGTACGGCGAGCGGACCGTGCGCAGGTCCGGGTTGACCCGTGTGACGTCCGAGCCGAGACCCGCCCTGGTGGGCAGGAACGGCAGCCGGTGCGCGGCGGCGAGCAGGCCGAACATGAACATGCCCTCGTCGTACTCGGCGAACTCGATCGTGCCGTTCTGCCTGGCCGCCCTGAAGTGGGGCTCCAGGGGGACGGAGTCGAGCGTCACGAACGGGGCGATCACCTTGCGGACCTTGCCCGCGGCGCACAGCAGGCCGACGTCGGCTCCGCCGTACGACACGATCGTCAGGTCGTCGAGCGACGAACGGTAGATCGCGCGGACCAGGGCCATCGGCTTGCGCCGGGAGCCCCACCCGCCGATGCCGATCGTCATGCCGCTCTCCAGCGACCCGACGATCTCCTCGATCGTCATGATCTTGGTGGTCATCTACGCCCCCTCGGAGACGAAGCTGTCGCGGTGCCGGTCGCCCGCGCCCATGAGGTTCAGCTCGAACGTGAAGCCCTGCTCGAAGCGGTAGCTGCGGTGGACGTCGACCGGGTCGATGCCGTTCAGCGACTCTTTGGCCCGGCGGATCACGTAGGGGTCCTTGTCGGCGATCTGGGCCGCGACCTCGAAGGCGGCGTCCCTGAGCCGATCGCGCGGCACCACCTCGAGCACCGATCCGAACGCGTGCAACTCGGCGGCCGTGACGTTGCGGCAGGTGTACACCATCGCGCGCATCAGATGCTGCGGGACCAGGCGGGCCAGGTGCGTGGCCGCGCCCAGCGCGCCGCGGTCGACCTCGGGCAGCCCGAAATAGGCGTCATCGGAGGCCACCACGACGTCGGCGTTGCCCACGAGGCCGATGCCGCCGCCGAGGCAGAAGCCGTGCACGGCCGCGATCACCGGCACCTCGCACTCGTACACCGCCGAGAACGCGGCGTAGCAGCCCCGGTTGGCGCCCACCAGCGCCTCGAACCCGGAGGTCGCCTGCATCTCCTTGATGTCCACCCCGGCGTTGAAGCCGCGCCCCTCGGCGCGGAGCACGACGACGCGGGTCTCCGGCTCACGCCCTGCCTGCCGTACGGCGTCGGCCAGGTCGAACCAGCCGCGCACGGTCAGCGCGTTGACCGGCGGCGCGTCGACGACCACCTCGGTGATGCCGTTGCCGTGGTTCCTGGTGGAGATTCCCATACGCTACCTTTCCACCAAACATTTGTTAGAAATGACGGTAGCAGAAGGTACCGTGCCTGGACACGGTCCGCCTTACCCGACCGCCGCCGCCGGCAAGGAGAGCTGAGAATGATCTGCAAGGACCGCGTCGTCATCGTGACCGGCGCCGGGCGTGGCCTCGGCCGCGCGCACGCCCTGGAGTTCGCCCGGCAGGGCGCCAAGGTCGTCGTCAACGACCTCGGCGTGAGCCTCTCCGGCGAGGGCGGCTCTGACGGGCCCGCCCAGCGGGTGGTCGAGGAGATCCGCGCGCTCGGCGGCGAGGCCGTCGCCGAGGGCTCCGACATCGCCACCGACGCCGGGGCGCAGCGGCTGGTGGCCACGGCGCTGGAGACCTTCGGCCGGCTCGACGTGCTGGTCAACAACGCCGGCTTCCTGCGCGACCGCATGCTGGTGAACCTGTCCGAGGAGGAGTGGGACGCCGTGATGCGCGTCCACCTCAAGGGCCACTTCCTGCCGCTGAAGCACGCCGGGCTGCACTGGCGGGCGGAGTCCAAGGCGGGCCGGCAGCCCGACGCCCGTGTGATCAACACCTCGTCCGGCGCGGGCCTGCTCGGCAGCGTGGGCCAGGGCAACTACTCGGCCGCCAAGGCGGGCATCGTGGGCCTCACCCTGGTCGCGTCCGCCGAACTCGGCCGGTACGGCGTGACCGTCAACGCCATCGCTCCGGCGGCCCGTACGCGGATGACCGAGCAGGTCTTCGCGGCCACGATGGCCGCGCCGGAGGAGGGCGCCTTCGACGCGATGGCGCCGGAGAACGTCTCACCGCTCGTGGCCTGGCTCGGCTCCGCCGAGTCGAAGGACGTCACCGGCCGCGTCTTCGAGGTCGAGGGCGGCCGCATCTGCGTGATGGAGGGCTTCCGCCACGGTCCGTCCACCGACAGGGGCGCCCGCTGGGACGCCGCCGAGCTGGGCCCGGAGATCGGCGGCCTGCTGAAGGAGGCCGCCAGGCCCGAGCCCGTCTACGGCGCCTGACGGCCGGGCCGCACCTTCGCGCGGCGGCCCGGGCGGGCGCGCCACAGGCTCGCCGCGCCCAGGGCCGCGGCGATGCACGCGATCGGGACCGCGGGCAGCATGTAGCGGTGGTCGAAGTCGAGCGCGGCGATCGGCCCGACGAACAGGAACATCGCCGCGGCCCATGGCAGCAGCGCCGGACGCCGCCGCCCGATCGCGCCGAGGCCGCCGAGCAGCAGGACCAGGGCGAACAGCGGGCCGTGCAGCGCGTTCGGGTAGCGGTACGCCGCGAAGAACGCGTCGTAGGGCGCGACGGACGCCATCCCGCGGATGGCGGGGTCGTACTCCACGCGGACCTGGCGGATGAGCGGGAACGAGGGCAGCGGCCACGAGCCGACCGGAAGCGACAACGCCGGGACGACCCGCTTCGGGTGGCTCACGGGCGTCCACGCGAAGGCGAGCGACGCGTCGGAGACGACCTCGCGCAGGTAGTCGAGCGGCTGGGCGGCGATGGCGCGCAGCGCGAACGACCTGGCCAGGTCATTGTGGGAGAAGCGGTCGCCCGGCAGCCGGTTGAGCGAGGCGTCCGCGGCCCACACGTACTCCCCGGCGGCGTCGACGACGGTGCCGTTCGGGCAGAGCCGCGCCTCGTCGGCCGGCGGCCTGATCTTCGAGCAGTCGGCGAAGGTCATGGTGCGCGCCCACAGCGCCACGCCGTCCGAGCCGCTGAGCGCGAAGCGCCCGTGGTGCTGCTGATACCAACCCGCGTAGGCGACGAGCGGCAGCGTCCCCGCGATGGCCAGCGCGACCACGTGCCGCCAGCCGACCCGCCGCAGGACCAGGTAGAGCACGAACAGGGCGAGCAGCGGCGCCGCGGCCGTCCGGGTGAGCCCGGCCACCGCCAGCAGCACCCCGGCCACGGCGGCGGACCGCACCGAGGGCTTCGCCCGCCACATGAGGACCGTCAGCGCGGCGATGACGAGGAACGTGACCTGGGTGTCGGAGAGGACCGCGTGTTCGAGCCGCAGGAACGACGGGTCGAACAGCACGGGCAGCACGGCCAGCGTCGCGCCCCACGCGGGCAGCGAACGGCGGCGCAGCAGGAGATAGATCATCAGGCCCATGCCGAGCCCCATGACGTGCTGCACGCCGACCACCAGCTCGACGCTGTGGAACGGCCGGAGCAGCCGCAGGAAGAACGCGTAGCCGGCGGGATGGAACGCGCCGCCGGGCTTCAGGTGAACGGCCGTGTCCAGGTACGTGAACGAGTCGTACCAGTAGAGCTGGGCGGTGGTGTAGCCGAGCATGACGACGGCACGCAGCGCCGCCGCCAGGCTGATCACGACGGCGAAGAGGCCGTGTCCCGAGCTGAGCGCCCGGCGCGTGCGGTGACGCGCGCCGCCGCCCGCCGTGACGGGTTCGATCTGGACGCCACCCGGTGATGTGAGCATGGACGGTCCCCCCGGTCCAGGGCCGGGCGGTTCCCGGCATCGGAGGAGAACTGAAGTGGATGATCGATAAACTCGCCGTCACCTGATCCGGTTATGTCCGCGTTATGGCGTTGGTGACATGGTGGCGCGATTCGCTGGCATTTCGACGAGCGGTTCGACGGCATGGCATGGCATAGGGGGCACGTTGCGAGTACTGGTCGCCGAGGACGAGCGGATGCTCGCCGACTCGATCGCGGAGGGGTTGCGCGGGGAGGCGCTCGCCGTGGACGTCGTCTACGACGGGGAGGCGGCGCTGGAACGGGTGCGGATCCACGACTACGACGTGCTGATCCTGGATCGGGACCTGCCGGGCGTGCACGGCGACGAGGTGTGCCGGGCCGTGGTGGCCGACGCCGCGGCCGTGCGCATCCTCATGCTCACCGCGTCGGGTGACGTGCGATCCCGGGTGGCGGGCCTCTCCCTCGGGGCAGACGACTACCTGCCCAAGCCGTTCGCGTTCGAGGAGCTGGTGGCCCGGGTCCACGCGTTGGGCCGCCGGGTCCGGTCGGCCGATCCGCCGATCCTGGAGCGGGCGGGCATCCGCCTGGACTGGGCGCACCGGCAGGTGTTCCGGGACGGGCGCTACGTGCCGCTGGCGCGCAAGGAGTTCGGTCTGCTGGCCGAGCTGCTGCGCGCCCGCGGGGCGGTGGTCTCCGCCGAGACGCTGCTGGAGAAGGTGTGGGACGAGCACATCGACCCATTCACCAACACGGTGCGCACCACGATGATGAAGCTGCGCCGCAAGATCGGCGACCCGCCGGTCATCGAGACCGTCACCGGAGTGGGGTACCGGATCCCGTGAAAAGCAGCGTCCGGCTCCGGTTCGCCCTCGCGTGCGGCGGAGTCTTCATGCTCGTCGGCGCCGTCCTGGTCGCGGTGCTCGCCTTCGTCGTACGGCAGACCCTGGAACCGCGTGACGGGCTCCGGCAGCCACGACAGATCAACGCCGCGGGGCGGACCGTCTGGCCCGGCACCGACGAGTACTACATCGCCGGGCAGCGGGTCGCGCAGGTCAGGCGTGTCTACCAGGCCGACGCGATCAAGAACGTGCTGGTCTGGGGCGGCGTCGCGGTCCTCGCGGGCGGCGGGCTGGCGGCCGCGGCCGGCTGGCGGGCCGCCGGATGGACGCTGCGCCCCGTCCGGTCGGTCACGGCGCGCACGCTGCTCGTCGCCCAGAGCCACGACCTCACCGAACGCATCGCCCACAAGGGACCGGACGACGAGGTCAAGGAGCTGGCCGACACCGTCGACGTCGTCCTCGCCCGGCTGTCCCGCTCGTTCGACGGCCAGCGGCGGTTCATCGCGAACGCCTCGCACGAGCTGCGCACGCCGCTCACCATCAACCGCACCCTGGTGGACGTGGCGGTCCGGCGGTCGGACGCGAGCGAGGACGTCAAGCGGCTCGGCGAGTCCCTCCTCGTGGTCAACACCAGGCACGAACGGCTGATCAACGGCCTGCTCGCCCTGGCCGAGGGCGAGCGCGCCGTGCTCGACCGGCGTCCGTTCGACCTGGCCGACGTGGCCGAGCACGTGCTCGACCTGGCCGCCGAGGAGGCGAAGGAGCAGGGGGTGACCGTCCACCGGCTGCTCGACCCCGCGCCCACCGCCGGTGAGGCGGTGCTGGTCGAGCGGCTGGTCCAGAACCTGGTGGAGAACGCGATCCGGCACAACCACGCGGGCGGCGAGGTGTGGGTGTCCACCCGCCGGCGGACCGACCGGGTCGAGCTGGTCGTGTCCAACACCGGACTGCCCGTGCCGCCGTACGAGATCGAGACGATCTTCGAGCCGTTCCGGCGGCTGCACGGCGACCGGCTGCGCTCCGACCGCGGCAGCGGCCTCGGGCTGTCCATCGTCCGAGTCGTCGCCGAAGCCCACGACGGCACCGTGACCGCCGACCCCCGCGAGGAGGGCGGCCTCACGATCGCCGTCGAGCTGCCCCAGACGACCGGCTGAGACCCCGGGGCGTGGGACCGGGCACCGGAGCGGAGCGAGGGATCGTCTCGGGTGCCGTGCGCTTCAGGAGCGCAACGGCAGGCGGAGCACGAACCTGGCACCGCGCGGGGAGTCGCCGATCGTGAGCGTGCCGCCGTGGCTCTCCGCGATCTGCCGGGCGATCGGCAGGCCGAGGCCGGTGCCCCCGGCGTCCTTTCTCCGTGAGGCGTCCAGCCGGGCGAAACGCTGGAAGACGATCTCCCGTTGATCGGGCGCGATGCCGTCGCCGTCGTCCACCACTCCGAGCACCGCTGATCCGTCTTCGCGGGTGACCTCGACCGTCACGTTGTGCTCGGCGTGGCGCTCCGCGTTGTCGAGAAGGTTGCCCACGAGCCGGGACAGGTGCAGCGGGTCACCGTCGACCACCACGCCGGGGGTGAGCCGCTCGGTCACCGTGACCTTGCGCGCCCGCCGTACCAGCTCGGACTTCACCAGCTCGGCCAGGTCGACGGGTTCGCGTCGTTCGGATGCACCCGCGTCCAGGCGCGCGATGTCCAGAAGGCTGGCGACCATGACCTGCAGCCGCTCCAGGCTGTCCAGCACCGTACGCGCGGTGCGTGGCCAGTCGGTCTCCTCCGGGTGGAGAAGCGCCTCATCGAGCTCGGTGTGCATGGCGGTCAAGGGGGTGCGCAGATCATGGGACGTATCGGAGGCGAAACGGCGCTGCTGCTCCACCGCGCGCTCCGCCCGGCCCAATGTCTGGTTCGCCCGTTCCGCGAGCCGGCGCAGCTCGTCGTGGAACCAGGGCACCGGCACCCGCTGGCTCAGGTCGCCACCGGTGATCTCGGCCAGCTTGGACGTCATCGCGTCCACCGGTGCGAGCGTGCTGCTCACGGCCCGGTAGGCGACCAGGGTGGTGACCCCGACCAGCAGGAGCCAGCCCCCGATGAGCAGGCCCAGGAAACGGGGGCTGATGTACCAGGGAACGTCGGAGACGACCATATGGAGCCGCCAGAGCCCGTCGGACACCTGGAAGGGGAAATAGACGCCGATCTTACACTCGCCCGGGAAGGCCCGCAGGGTGCAGATGTCACTGGTCGCGATGTTGTCGGCGCGATAGATCAGCATCGTCATCGGTGGCGCGTTCGCCACGTTCGGTGTCGCCGCGACGAGGGCGCCGGAGGGATTGAACACCTGGATCCCGATGTCCGGATCCTTGGGGAGGTGGGAGACCGTGCCCTTCTGGCGTACCTCCTGACTGATCTGCACGGCCTTGGCGACAAGGTCCTTCGAATAGTATTCCCGGACATTGTCCCGTACGTTCACCAGGATGAGTGCCGCGATGACAGTGCAGATCAGCGCCATGACGGCGGTCGTCATCACCGTCAGGCGGGTTCTGATGGAGCATCTCTGCCATACGCGTACAGGGGCCATGACATCGTCACACTAGGACAGCTTTTTTCCGTTTATGGGAGATATAATCCCAAAAGAGACTAATTAGTGCGATATTCGGGGGTTCAGGGCCGCGTTTACCAGCGGCCCTGGCTGTTGCCCGCCAACGTGCTCCGGCGGAACGGCCGGGTGTGACACCGGCGCGTTTCGCCGCGGCGAGGTCGGCGTTGTGTTCGCGCCCGGTACCCGCCTCGTCGACGCGGCCCGGCCTCACCCGCCCACCTGAGCACGGTCACTCCCATGTCGCACTGGTGCCCTGCCCAGGTGCGCCCGCGCGGGCGCACCGGGCCGACCGTGTCCCAGTGGTGCGGCGTCTTCACGCTGACCCCGACGAGCGCGACCGCCACCCCGCCCTCGCGGCGCCAAGGTCAGACGCGGGACAACTCCGTCTTCTGCACCTTGCCTGACGCGTTCTTCGGCAGGTCCTCCACGATGACGACCTCGCGGGGCACCTTGAAGTTCGCCAGAAGGCCCCGGCAGTACTCCACGAGCGCGTCCGGCTTGAGATCGGCCCCGGGGCGCGCCACCACGTAGGCCCGCCCGACCTCGCCCATCCGCTGGTCGGGAACGCCGATGACGGCCACCTCGGCGACGCCCTCGTGGCGGGCGAGCACCTGCTCGATCTCGGCCGGGTACACGTTGAACCCGCCGACCACGAACATGTCCTTGGAGCGCCCCGTGATGGTCAGGTTGCCGTGCTCGTCGAGCCGGCCGCGGTCGCCGGTCACGAGCCAGCCGTCCCTGATCGCGCCGGCCGTCGCCTCGTCGTCGTCGAGGTAGCCGAGCATCACGTTGTAGCCCCGGACGAGGACCTCGCCGTCCTCCCCCGCCGCGACCGGGCGACCGCCGCCGTCGACCACCTCGACCTCGACGCCGTCGATGACCCGCCCGGCCGTGTTCGCCACGGTCTCGTCGTCGTCGTCGAGCGAGCAGGAGGTGACCGTGCCGCACGACTCGGTCAGCCCGTACGCGGTGACGACCTGGGGGAACAGCTCGGCCCGCATCCGCCGGACCAGCGTGACCGGCACCACCGACGCGCCGGTCACGGCGAGCCGGAGCGAGGACAGATCGAACCGCTCCCTCTCCGGCGCGTCCAGCATCGACACGTAGATGGTCGGCGCCCCGGGCAGGACGGTGATCCGCTCGGACTCGATCAGCCGCATCGTCTCGGCGACCTCGAACACGGGCTGGAGCACCATCGTGGCACCTTGCAGCAGGCAGGCGAACAGGCCCGCCTTGTAGCCGAAGGAGTGGAAGAACGGGTTCACGATGAGGTAGCGGTCGCCGTGGCCGACGCCCGTCCGGCCGCACCAGGACCGGTAGGTGCGGACGTTCTGCTCATGCGTGCACATGGCGCCCTTGGACCTGCCCGTCGTGCCCGAGGTGAACAGGATGTCCGCCACGTCGTCCGGCGACACCGACGCCGCCCGCGCCGCCGCCCCCTCGTCCGTGACGGATGCCGCCCCGGCGACGAAGTCCGCCCAGGAGGTCGCGCCGGTTCGCGGCTCGGCGTCGTAGGTGACCACGGTGTCCAGGTCGGGCAGGTCGGGCAGTCCGGCGGCGCCTTCGGCGGAGGCCCCCAGCATGGCCAGATAGCCGTTGCCGAGGAAGCCGTCCTCGACGAAGAGCATCCGGGCCCGGCTCCGCCGGATCAGCCACCGCGCCTCCTCGCCCTTGTACCGGGTGTTGACCGGAACCACGGCGGCGCCCGCCGCGAGCGCGCCCAGGGCGGTCACCATCCAGCGCAGGCTGTTCGGCGCCCAGATCACGATCCGGTCACCGCGCCCGACTCCAAGCGCGACGAACGCCTTCGCCGCCTCACGGACCCGCTCCCCCAGTTCCGCGTACGTCACCCGGACCGGGCCGTCCACGACGGCCTCGACGTCCGGGAACTCGCGTACCGCGCGCTCCAGGACAGCCGGAATCGTCAACGTGTCGTTCTCGATCATGAGCTCCCTGCCTCGGTGGGGATCTGTCGTGTCCCGGTGATGACATGCCGCGATGACCATCGTGTCGCCCGGATCCGCCCCCGGCCAGGGCCGTCCCGGTGGGCGGTACAAGACCCCCACCGCGACGGACCCGGCCGTACCCTCCGGGGGATCGGATTGACGTCGACGAGAGGAACGCGATGAACGCGACGGTGGACCTGAGCGGCCGTGCCGTACTGGTGACCGGGGGCACCAAGGGCATCGGATTCGTGATCGCGGAGAGGTTCCTGGCCGCGGGCGCCGATGTCGCCGTGTGCGGGCGTAACGAGCCCGACGTCCTGCCTCGCGCGGGCGGCAGGACGGCGCGGTTCTTCTCGGCGGACATCCGGGACCCCGCGGCCGCCGCCGGTCTGGTGGACAGCGTGGTCGGCGGCCTCGGGCGGCTCGACGTGCTGGTGAACAACGCCGGAGGGTCCCCGGACGCGGACGCGGCCACGGTCTCGCCCCGTTTCGTGGAGCGGATCGTGGACCTGAACCTGCTCGCGCCGTTCTACGTGGCGCAGCCGGCCAACAAGGTCATGCGTGCGCAGGAGTCCGGTGGCTCCATCATCAACATCGGCAGCGTGTCGGCGCACGACCCGCAGCCCGGCACCGCCGCCTACTCCGCCGCCAAGGCGGGACTGCTCGTGCTGACCCGCGCGCTGGCGCTCGAATGGTCGCCCAAGGTGCGGGTGAACCACATCACCACCGGGCTGATCCGGACCGAGGCGGCCGCCCATGTGTACGGCCCGGACGAGGGCGCCGCGGTCGCGGCGGTGATCCCGATGGGCCGGATGGCGGTGCCCGCCGACGTGGCGGACACCTGCCTCTACCTGGCCAGCGACCTCGCGTCCTATGTCACGGGCGCGGACATCGCCGTGCACGGCGGGGGCGAGTTCCCCGCCCGCTATCTCGCGACCCGGACGGCTACGCCGTGATCTGACATGGACGGCTACGCCGTGATGTGAAGCGGACGGCTACGCCGTGACGCGGAACGACCGCTACGCCGTGACGCGGAACCGGGCCCGGCCACCTGAAAGCGCCGTCCTGCCGTCGGCGGTCACCTCGAAGTGCACGGTCGTCCCGTCCTCCTCCGCCTCCCCGCCCGTCCAGCCGCGCGCGTCCAACCGGTCGCCGGGGAAGACGGGGGAGGCGAACCGCCCCTCCAGCTCGACCAGATCCGCGGGATGCGCGCCCGCGGCCGCCGCCAGCGGCAGGGTCACCGCGGCCAGCGTGCACAGGCCGTGCATGAACGGCCGGGGCATGCCCGCCGCCTTCGCCGCCTCCGGGTCGATGTGCATGTGGTGCCGGTCGCCCAGCAGGCGGTACAGCGCCGCCTGGTTGGACGCGGTGCGGACCTCCAGCTCGTGGTCGGCCGGCGTCTCGCGCGGCTTCGGCCGTGAGGCGCCGCGGTCCCCGCCGAACCCGCCGCGGCCGGGCGCGAACAGCGACCAGGTGGCGAGGAAGTACGCGCTCTCCACCTCGACGTCGAAGACCGCCGCGCTGCCCTTGTCCCACACGTCCGCGACCCGCGCCGTCATCGTCAGCTCGCCGGACACCGGGAGCGGCTCGCGTACCAGCAGCCGCTGGGAGCCGTGCACCGCCGTCGTGATGTCGAACGCGCCCAGCGAGCCGAGGGCGTCAGGAGCCCACTGCGCCTGCGTCAGCGCGAACGTCGGCAACACCCGGAGGCGCTCCTCGAACACCAGGTCAAGGTCGGTCGCGGCCGCGCCGACGGCGAGCGCGTAGAGGATCACATCCCGCTCGTCGTAGGCGACCGTGCGCTCGCCCAGGCTGTGGCCGGCCCAGGCGCCCGCGTTCTGTTCCCTCACGTCAGCCGTTCCCGTGCTCATTCGTCCACTCCCAAAACCAGACCGCTGGTGGGCACGCCCGTACCAGCGGTGACGATCACGTTGTGCGTCTCTGACGACGGCTGGTTCACCGACGTGCCGCGGACCAGCCGTACCGCCTCCGCGACACCGTTCATGCCGTGCAGGTACGCCTCGCCGAGCTGGCCGCCGTGGGTGTTGCACGGCAGCCGCCCT
Organism: Microtetraspora sp. AC03309; assembly: GCF_020826795.1. Lineage (NCBI taxonomy): Bacteria > Bacillati > Actinomycetota > Actinomycetes > Streptosporangiales > Streptosporangiaceae > Microtetraspora > Microtetraspora sp. AC03309. The sequence goes on from NZ_JADDIL010000070.1 coordinate 22,159, forward strand.
CCGACCTCGAGGTGCCCGTCGGCGATGAAGTCCTTGGCCTCTCCCCGGGCGCAGAAGCCCAGCTCCTCCAGCTGCGGGAGCACCAGTGGCGTGAAATGGTCGTACAGGATGGCCGCGTCGATGTCATCGGGACGCAGGCCGCTCTGCGCGTAGAGCTGATCGCCGACCAGGCCCATCTCCGGGATGCCGGAGACGGAGGGCCGGTAGTAGCTGGTCATCATGTGCTGGTCCTTGCCCGAGCCCTGCGCGGCGGCCCGGATGATCGCGGGCGCGTGCGGCAGGTCGCGGGCGCGTTCGGCCGAGACCACGACCAGCGCCTGGCCGCCGTCGGTCTCCTGGCAGCAGTCCAGCAGGTGCAGAGGTTCGGCGATCCAGCGCGACGCCTGGTGCTCCTCCAGGGTGATCGGCCGCTGGTAGAACCACGCCGCCGGGTTGTTCGCGGCGTGCCTGCGGTCCACCACCGCGACCCGCCCGAAGTCCTCGCTGGTCGCGCCGTACTCGTGCATGTAGCGGCGGGCGAACATCGCGACCCACTGCGCCGGCGTGGAGAGGCCGAACGGCGTCATCCACGAGTACGCGGCGCGGTCGGCGCTGGTGTCCATCGCCCGGTCCGCCTGGCCGAGGCCGTACCGCTCTCCGGACCGCTCGTTGAAGGCGCGGTAGCAGACGACCACGTCGGCGACGCCCGTGGCGACGGCCATCGCGGCCTGCTGGAGCGTGCCGCAGGCCGCGCCGCCGCCGTAGCCGACGCGGGAGAAGAACCTCAGCTCCCCGATGCCGGTGTTGCGCGCGACGTGGATCTCGGCGTTGGTGTCCGCGGTGAACGTGACGAGGCCGTCCACGTCGGACGGCTTCAGCCCGGCGTCGGCGACGGCGGCGAGCACCGCCTCGCAGGCGAGCCGTAGCTCGCTGCGCCCGGAGGCCTTGGAGAACTCGGTGGCGCCGATGCCCGCGATCGCCGCGGCACCGGAAAGGGGGCTTGCGCCGTTCACGCGTTCTCTCCCTTCGGGAGCCGTACGACGACGGTGCCCGTCACGTGGGGACCGAGCGCGTTCACGCCGCGCACGGAGACCTCGACCCGGTCGCCCGCGTCGTCCTTCGCGGTGACGCTGCCGGTCAGCACCATGGTGTCGCCGGGGTAGTTGGGCGCGCCGAGCCGGATCCTGATCGCGGTGACGACCGCGGCGGGGCCGGCCCAGCGGGTGACGAACCGGTCGACCAGGCCGTTGCTGGTCAGGATGTTCATGAAGACGTCCGCGGAACCGCGCCCGACCGCCAGCTCGGGGTCGTGGTGCACGTCCTGGTAGTCGCGGCTGGCGATGGCGGTCGCGACGATCATGGTCCTGGTCAGCGGGATCGACAGCTCGGGGAGCTCGTCGCCCACCGCGACCTCGTCGTACGTCCGGCTCGCCGCCCGCCCGGTGGGCTTTCCCGTGGACGCGGTCATGACACCACCGGCCCGGCGGCCAGCACCGCGCCGAGGCGGGCGAGGTCCGCGCTGGCACCGCCCAGGGTGCCCGAGATCTGCTTGCCCCAGAGGAAGTAGCGGTGCACCGGATAGTCGATGTCGACGCCGATGCCGCCGTGGACGTGCTGGACGCGGTGGACGACGTTCAGCCCGGCCTCGCCCGCCCACCACTTGGCGACCAGGACGGCGGCCGCGGCGGGCTCGCCCCCCTCGATCGTGGTGACGGCCTGCCAGAGGGCGACCCCCATGGCCTCGATGTCGATGTAGCAGTCGGCGAGCTGGTGCTGCACCGCCTGGAACGTGGCCAGAGGTCGGCCGAACTGCCTGCGCTCGCTGAGGTAGCCGGCGGCGAGCCGCAGCGCGCCCCGGGCGACGCCCAGCTGTACGGCGGCCAGCGCGACCGAGGCGTGGTCGACGGCCCACTCGAGGACGCCGGAACCCGGCGTGCCGACCGCCCGCGCGGGCGCGTCGTCGAGGGTCAGGTTTCCGCTGAGCTCGTGGGTCGTGGTCTCCGCGCGCTCCCAGGTGACGCCGTCCGCGTCGGCGGCGACCAGGAACAGGCCGGTGCCGGTCTCGGTCCGGGCGGCGACCAGGACGTGGGCGGCGCCGAAGGGCGCCGGGACGACCGCCTTGACGCCGGTCAGCCGCCAGCCGCCGCCGTCCTGCCCGCCGTCCCGCCTGGCCGCGCACCTGGGGTCGCCGGGCGCGTGCGGCCCGAACTCCTCCAGCGCGACGGTGAGCCGCGACGATCCGTCCACGGCGCCGGGCAGCAGGCTCGCGCGCTGCTCGGCGGTGCCGTACGCGGCGATCGTGAGGGCGCCGACGGCGTTCGCCCACAGCGGGACCGGGGCCACGGCACGGCCCTGCTCCTCCAGCAGGACGCACAGCGCGCCGAGTCCGAGCCCGGCTCCGCCGGCCTCCTCGGGCGCGGCGATGCCGAGCAGGCCCGCCTTGCCCAGCTCGGCCCACAGGCTCTCGTCGAGGTGCGACGGCGAGTTCTCCACCTCGCGCACCCGCTCGGTGGTGGCGCGGTCGGTGAAGATCTTCCGCGCCAGGTCGCGGACCGCTTCGAGCTCTTCGTCAAGGGTGAAGTCCATCAGTGACCTTCCTGGGCGACCGGCCGGAACACCGGAAGCGACAGCTCGGGATCGGCGTCCAACCAGTCGAGGACGACGGGCATGTCGATCTCGACCTCCTCCGGGGTGACGCCGACCAGGTTGGTGATCAGCCGGGTGCCTTCGGCGAGTTCCACGACCGCGACGATCATCGGGAAGTCGAACGCCGGATGGCGGGGGTGGTGGTTGACCACGAAGCTGTAGACGTGCCCGCGGCCGGACGCCTGGACGGTGTCCCAGTCGAACGAGCCGCACTCCGGGCAGCAGGGGCCGGGCGGGTGGCGCAGCGTCTCGCACGCCGCGCACCGCTGGATCACCAGCCGGTGCTCGCGCGCCGCCTCGAACCAGAACGTGTTGTCCCTGTTGAGCGCCGGGCGGGGCCGCAGCGCCCTCGGTTCCGGCTTCTCCGCGACCTCCCGCTTCTCGTCCGGCTTCTCGTTCCGCCTCTCCGCGGGCTTCTCCTTCGGGCGGAACCGCAGGGTGCGCCAGCGCTGGACGGCCACGATCTCACCGTCCTGGTCGTGGTACGTCTTCAGGGTGGTCACGAAGCGTCCCGTGCCCAGGCCGGTGACCTTCTCCGGGGAGATCGACTCGACGACCTCCCGCATGCCGATGTGGTCACCGGGCACCAGCTCGCGGTGGAACTCGAACTCGGAGTCGGTCGCCACCACCGAGGTGTAGCCACCCTCGGCGAGCAGGGCGACCAGCTCGTCGAAGCCGCCGCCGCCCTTCGGCGCGGCGGTCGCGGCGTACCCGCGCATCGTCCACGCCTGGACCATGGAGGCGGGCGCGACGGTCCCGTCCCTGCCGGTGGCGCGGGCGGCCTCCTCGTCCAGGTAGATCGGGTTGTCGTCCTCCATCGCCTCGACCCAGTGCCGGATCATCGGCTGGTTGACCGGGTCCTGGCCGGGCCTCAGCGGGTTGATCTCGCGTCCGACGAAGGCCCGCAGCCGGTCCTCGTACGCCTCGTTCATGCGCCGCGTCCCAACCGGGGAAGGCCGAGCCCCTGGGTGGCCACCATGTCCCTGAGGATCTCGTTGACGCCGCCGCCGAAGGTGTTCACGATGCCCTGGCGGGACAGCTGCTCGATCTGCCCGGCGAGCACGGCTCCCGGCGACTCGGGGCGGATCCGCCCGGCCGCGCCGAGGATGCCGGTGAGGGTGCGCTGCACGTCGATGTGGGTCTCCGTGCCGTACGCCTTGGCCGCTCCGGCGTCGGCGCCGGACAGGACGTCCCGCGCCACCGCGCTGGTCATCTTCCAGTTCAGCAGGCGCATCGCCTCCAGCTTGGCGTAGGTGCGGGCGAAGTCCCGCTGGACCCACGGCAGCTCGATGGTCCCGTTCTCCTTCGCCCAGGCGAGGACGTTCTCCCAGAGCTGGATCATGCGCCCGCCGAGCGCGGCGAGGCCGATCCGCTCGTGGTTGAGCTGGTGCGTGATCAGCCGCCAGCCGCCGTCGACCTCGCCGACCACCTCGGTCGCGGGCACCCGGACGCCGCCGTAGTACGTGGCCGTGACCACCATGCCGCCGACGGTCTGGATCGGGCTCCAGGAGAACCCGGGCGCGTCCGTCGGGACGATCAGGATCGAGATGCCCTTGTGCTTGGGCGCTTCCGGGTCGGTACGGCAGGCGAGCCAGACGTAGTCGGCGGTGTTCGCGCCGCTCGTGAAGATCTTGCTGCCGTCGACGACGAACTCGTCGCCGTCCCGGACCGCGCGGGTCGTCAGGGACGCCAGGTCGGTTCCGGCGTCCGGCTCGGTGTAGCCGATCGCGAAGACGATGTCACCGGACAGGATGCCGGGCAGGAAGCGCTTCTTCTGCTCCTCCGACCCCTTGCTCATCAGCGTGGGGCCGACCGTGTTGACGGTGACGAACGGGAACGGCAGCCCGGCCCGCTGAACCTCGTCGAAGAAGACGTACTGCTCCTCGATCGACCGGCCCTGCCCGCCGTACTCGGTGGGCCATCCGATCCCGAGCCAGCCGTCGGCGCCGAGCCGGCTGACCACCTCCCGGAATCGGTCGCCTCCCACGCCCTGTTCGCCGACCCGGCGGCGTTCGTCCTCCGGCATGAGGCCGGCGAAGTAGCCGCGCAGCTCCATGCGCAGCTGTCGTTGCGCGGCGGTCTCGCGCAGATCCATGTTCCGCTCTCCTACGTGGTTGCTGGGCCGTGACGGGGCTACGGCAGGAATCTCTGGCGGCCGTTGGCGTAGAACTCCTCGCGCAGCGCGGTCCTGTCCTCTCCGGTCATCAGGGTGTAGTGCGGCTCGCCGCGGCCGACCCAGCGGTACACCGTGTCCCCGGTGTCCTCGATCCGCCAGCCGTCGTGCTGCATCTCCTTCTTGCGGAGCTTGTTGGACCCGGTCGCGGGCAGCGCGTGCGACACCCGGACGTAGCGGGGCGCCCCCTTGGTGCCGAGGTCCGCCTGTTCGGCGAGGAACGCGGGCAGGCCGAGGTCCTCGAAGCCCATCCCCTCGGGAATCTCGATCGCGGCCATCACCTGGTCGCCCGATCGCGCGTCCGGCACCCCGAACACGGCGGCGGCGACGATGTGGGGGTGGCGGCGCAGGACCCGCTCGCTCAGGAGCGCGGAGATGTTCTCCCCGTCCACCCGGATCCAGTCGCCGGAACGCCCGGCGAAGTAGATGTAGCCGGCCTCGTCGACGTAGCCGAGGTCGCCGGTCCAGTACCAGCCGTGCCTGACCCGCTCCGCGTTCGCGGCGTCGTTCTTGTAGTAGCCCTCGAATTTCGCCGCGCCCTCGGTGTTGACGATCTCGCCGATCGCCTCCTCCGCGTTGGTCACCCGGCCGTGCTCGTCGAGCACCGCGCGGGGACGCGGCTCCCTGGTCTCCGGATCGACGACGACGACGCCTGCGTGGGCGGGGCGTCCCAGCGCGGCGGCCGGGCCCTCGGGCGCGAGCCGGATCATGCCCGATCCCTCGCTGGACCCGTAGCTCTCGATGAGCCGGCAGCCGAAGCGGCGCAGGAACTCGGCCTGGTCCTCGGGCGACGCCTCGGTCCCGAACGCGTGGGTGAGCGTGTTGTCCGCGTCGTCCGGTCGTTCCTGCGTGGCCAGCACGTACGCGATGGCCTTCCCGACGTACGTGAAGAACGTGACGCCGTAGAAGCGGACGTCGGGCAGGAAGCCGGACGCGGAGAACTTCGGCACGAGGGTGACGCACGCGCCCGCCGTCAGGGACGGCGCCCACAGCGCCATCACCGCGTTGCCGTGGAAGAGCGGCATGCAGCAGTAGGTGATGTCGTCCCTGCCGACGCCGTACTTCTTGCAGTTGGAGTAGCCCAGGTCGGTCAGCCGTCCCTGGGAGCAGATGGCGGCCTTGGACGCGCCGGTGGTGCCGGAGGTGAACAGCAGCAACATCCGCGTCGCCGCCGTGATCCCGGGATCGCGTACGGGCTCGCACGCGTGCGCCGCGACCTGCCCGGCGTACTCGTCGCCGTCCACGAGGAGGAAGCGATCGCGGTCCACGCCGATGTCGAGGCCGTCGAGCAGCTTCAGCCCGGCCGCGTCGGTGATGACGAGCTGGAGATCGGTGTGCCTGACCTCCTGCTCCAGGTACGCGCCACGGCGGGTGGAGTTGATGCCGACGATCGAGGCACCGCTGAGCGCCGCAGCGCCGAGCCAGAAGACATACTCCGGCACGTTGTCGAGCAGGACCCCGATGTGGAACGGACCTTCGATCCGCAGCGCCCCGGCGAGGGAGGCACGGGCGGCGCTCTCTCGTACCACCTCGTCCCAGGTCCAGGTCCGCTCGCGGGTCCGCAGACCCGGGCGGTCGTCCCCCACCCGGGCGAGCAGCAGGTCGGCGATCGTCTCGTGTCGCACTGTTTCGGTTCTCTCCTCAGGACTGCGCGTTCCGTGCGGACGGCACGGGTGGCTGCGCGATCAGGGGACCCGTGAGCACGCAGTGGGTGCCGCCGTAGATCGCCGTCATGCACTTGTTGCAGTGGATGCACAGGGACGTGACGCTGTCGTCGGCCTTGATCCTGTTGATCAGGTCCGGCTCCCGCAGCAGCGCGCGGGCCATCGCGACGAACTCGAAGCCCTCGCTCATCGCCTGGTCCATGACCTGCTTGTTGGTGATTCCGCCCAGGAGGATGAGCGGCATCTTGACCGCGGCGCGGATCTGCCGGGCGTCCTCCAGCAGGTAGGCGTCCTTGTACGGGTAGGCACGCAGGAAGTGCTTGCCGACGATCTTGACGCCGAGCTTCACCGGCTGCTTCATGACGGCCGCGAACTCCCGCAGGGGCGCGTCACCCTTGAACAGGTACATGGGGTTGAGCAGCGAGCTGCCCGCGGTGAGCTCCAGGGCGTCGAGGGAGCCGTCCTGCTCGATCCACTGGGCGACCTTGATCGCCTCGTCGAGCCAGAAGCCGCCGGGCACGCCGTCGTCCATGTTGAGCTTCGCGGTGATCGCGATGCGGTCGCCGACCGCGTCGCGGACGGCGCGGGTGATGTCCCGCGACAGCCGGGCCCGGTTCTCCAGGCTCCCGCCGTACTCGTCCTTGCGGTGGTTGACCTTGGGGCTCAGGAACGAGCTGGCCAGGTAGTTGTGCCCGAGGTGGATCTCGACGGCGTCGAACCCCGCCTCGATGGCCATGGTCGCCGCGTGGGCGTGGGCGGCGACGATGCGGGTCAGGTCGTCCCGGGTCGCGGCCTTCGTGAAGCTGGTGGTGGTGGCGTGGAAGTTCCGGTTGGGCGCGAGCGCGGGGAGCCTGTTGGACTTGGGGTTGGCCACCGGACCCGCGTGACCGATCTGCGCGGCGACCGCGGCGCCCTCGGCGTGCACGGCCTCGGTCAGCTTGCGCAGGCCGGGCAGCGCCTCCGGAGTCCACAGGATCTGGCGCCGGTCGGTCCGGCCCTCGGGGGCGACCGCGCAGTAGGCCACCGTGGTCATCCCGACTCCGCCGGCCGCGTGCCGGACGTGGAACTCGATGAGCTCGTCGGTGACGAGGCTCTTGCGGCTCAGCCCTTCATAGGTGGCCGCTTTGATGATGCGGTTGCGCAGGGTCACCGGACCGAGCTTCGCCGGAGCGAGCACGTCCGGCACGTCGTGGGCCCTGGGCGTTGTCTGAGTCAAGGGGGATCCTCCGTCCGGACTCCATCACGGGAGCACGGCTGACGTTAGTGAGCGGAGGATCCCCCGTCCCCGGCCAATCCCGCTGAACGGGAGGGTCACGGGGCGCGGGCGCGCCTTCGAAGCGCCTTGGACGCGCTTCGAAGGCGCTTCGAAGGCGCTTCAAAGACGTGTCAGAGACGCCTCAGAGACGGCGGTCCCCGATCGCGGCCGCGATCTGGTCCGTGTGCGCCTGCCCCTCAAGGAGCTGGCGGAGCAGCCACAGCCGCAGCACCCGCGCCACCGCGGCGGCGAGGTACAGCGCGGCGCCCATCACGGTGAGCGCGGCGAACGCGGTCGCCAGAACCTGGAACGAGCCCACGTTGCGCAGGTCGTCCTGGGCCAGCGAGTTCACGTACGAGATGAACCCGCCCACGACGCCGGCGATCATCAGGAGCACGCCCAGCACGCGCGTCCACGCGTCCCCGCGTGACCCGTCCGTCTTCAGCTTCATGTCCGCCACGTCCGACGTGAACTTCTCACGGCGTTCCTCGGTCAGCATCGCTCAGCCTCCTAGATAGCTGCTTGAGAGTTGGTCCTCGATCTCGTCGGGCCGCCCGACCGAGACGACGCGCCCGTGCAGCATCAGGGCGGCGGTGTCGGCGATGGGCAGCACGGCACGGGCGAACTGCTCCGCCACCAGGACGGACAGGCCCTCGGCGACGAGCTGCGCGACGGTGTCGTACATCTGCGTCACGATCATGGGCGCCAGTCCCATGGACAGCTCGTCGAGCAGCAGGACGGCCGGGTCCGTGCCGAGGGCGCGGGAGAGCGCCAGCATCTGCTGCTGGCCGCCCGACATCGAGCCGGCGAGCTGGTGGCGCCGCTCGCCGAGGATCGGGAAGCGGGAGTAGGCCGCCTCCTCCATGGCCGAGAGCTTCGCTCCGGTGCCGGTGCCGACCCAGAGGTTCTCCCGCACCGTGAGGTTGGGGAAGATGCCCCGGCCCTCGGGGATGGAGCACACTCCGAGCCGGGCGGCGTCCTCCGCCGATATGCCGTTCATCCGGCGGCCGGCGAACCTGAGCTCGCCGCCGGTGAGTGGCAGCAGGCCCGCGCAGACCTTCATGGTGGTGGACTTGCCGCCGCCGTTGGGGCCGAGGAGCGCGACGACGGAGCCGGGACCCACCTTCAGGTCCACGCCGTGCAGCACCTCGATCGGGCCGTAGCCCGCGCGTACGCCCGCGAGTTCAAGGAGCGGCGCCGGTTCCGCGTTCTCCCCGGTCAGGGGCGCCGTCTGTCGTGCCGCGCTCACGCCGTGACCTCCTCGGTGCCGATGTACGCCGCGATGACCTCGGGCGACTCCTGGATCTCCTTCGGCGTGCCGGACGCGATGACGGCGCCGTAGTCGAGCACGTGGATGGTCGAGCAGAGCTTCATCACCAGCGGCAGGTCATGCTCGACCAGGCAGATCGCCAGCCCCTCGGCGGCGAGGCCGGCCAGCAGCCCGGCGAACGCCTCGGTCTCCTGCTCGGTCTGGCCGGAGGCGGGCTCGTCCAGCAGCAGTACGCGGGGCGAGGTCATCAGCGCCCTGGCGACCTCCACGACCCGCGCCCGTCCCGTCGGTACGTCGGACATCTCCAGATGGGCGATGTCGCCGAGGCCCGTACGCGCGAGGACGCGGTCGGTCTCCTTGTCGACGTCGACGCGGTGCCGCGTGTTGGCCCGCAGGATGTCGCCGGCGACCCTGACGTTGTCCCGCACCGAGAGCGACAGGAACAGCTCCAGCCGCTGGAAGGTGCGGGCCATGCCGAGGTGCGCCCGCCTGGCCGGCGCCAGCCGGGTGATGTCGGCCCCGTCGAGTAGAACCCGGCCCGACGCGGGCTTCTGCAGCCCGGTGACCGTGTTGAACAGCGTGGTCTTGCCGGCGCCGTTCGGCCCGATCAGCCCGGTGATCCGGCCCTCGTCGACGCCGATGCTCACGTCGTCGACGGCGGTGTTGCCGCCGAACCTGACGGTGATGCCCCGGGTCTCAAGCAACGACATGGACGTCTCCCTCCTCGGCCGCCCGCGGCGCCGGGACGCGCGGGGCGCGGTCGACGCCCGGGGGCAGGCCGAGCTCGCGGTCGAGCCGGCGCCGCAGCTCCTCGGTGTACGGCTCGTCGATCCCGGCCAGTTCCAGCGGCGTGCTCCTGCGGCGGGCGAGCTCCTCCTCGGAGAGCACGGCCTCCGGCATGATCATCTTTCCGAAGACGGGCAGCATCATTCCGAGGCAGGCGCTGAGGATCGCGAACCACCAGTTGCCGATGACGCCGGTGAGGGTCAGGACGTACAGCACGGCCTCGGCGACCGCGCCGCCGATCAGCACCGGCTTGGCCTTCCGCAGGGACCGGTAGCCCTCGATGATGTCGTGGACGGTGCCGCTGGGGTTCTTGCCGACCCCCATGCCGATCAGCGCGGTGGCGACCATCGCGAGCTGGCCGAGCGACTTGTAGATCGTCTCCATCGCGGGAGTCGCCGCGGCGAGGTCGTTGAAGGTGCCCACCATGATGGTGAAGCCGACGCCCGACATCAGTCCGCCGAAGAGGGCGCCGCTGATGTAGCCGATGCCGCCGACGACGGTGAGCATCACCAGGCCGAGGCTGGCCATGACGGCGAAGTTCTCCCCCGCCACCGAGCCGCTCGCGCTCGCCATCAGCACCCCGCCGAGACCGGCGATGGCCGCGGAGATCATGAACACGCCGAACTTCAGCTTGACCAGGTTCTGCCCGAGCATCGCCGCCGCCGCCGGACTGTCCTTCATCGCCGCGAGCCGCCTGCCGTACCCGCTGCCGCGCAGCGCGACAAGGCCGACCGCGATCAGCGAGAACAGGGCCGTGGCGGTGAGCAGGAACGTCTCGGGGTCGCGCAGGTCGAGCGGGCCGATCTTGAGCGGCGGGACGATCAGCGTGCCGTTCGGGAAGATCGAGAAGGTACGGCCGAAGAGGGTGTGCTCGACGGTGTCGCGCAAGACCATGGTGGACAGGAAGACGCCGAACGCCATGGTCGCGAGCGCCAGATAGAGGCCGCGCAGCCGCAGCGCCGGCAGCGCGACCAGCCCGCCCACGACGGCGGTGACCAGGACGGCGAGCAGGATGCCCCACAGGGTGAGGCGGGCCGCGAGCCCGGTTCCCGAGACGCCGAAGTGGAACGCGACGATCGTGGCGACCGCGCCGAACGAGAGAGGCGCGAGGTTCAGCTCTCCCGCGTAGCCGGTCAGCACGGTGAGCGACAGCGCGATGATCGCGAACGTCATGCCCAGGGCGAACGTGGTGACCGACGTCTCCTCCATCAGGAGCGTCAGCAGGAAGACCACGGCCACGAGCACCGCGCCCCACACCGCCGCCTTGCGCACGGTCGGCACGCGGTACCGCTCGCGGGTGCGGATCGCGGCGCCGCGCAGCCGGTCCTGGGGAAGCACGATGAGCACGACGAACAGGATGATCATCGGGAGCGACACCCGGAAGTTCCCCGACCACGTCCAGTCGGTCGGGAAGTACGCCATGACGTACGTCGCCGTCATGCCGAGGACCATCGCGCCGACGAAGGTGCGGGGGATGCTGCGCAGCCGGCCGAACATCGCGGCCGCGAACGCGTCGATGACCAGCAGCGTGAGCGCGTTCGCCTCCAGGGCGCCGCCGCCGATCGGGGTGATCAGGACGCCGGCCAGCACGGCGAGGGCCCCGCCCATCGCCCAGGAGAGCGCGGCGACGCGGTCGGGGTTGTGCCCGTTCAGCCGGAGCAGGTCGGGGTCGTCGACGGCGCCGCGCATGACCACGCCGACGCGGCTGCGGGTGAAGAGCAGCCGCAGGCCGACGGCGATCGCGGCCGCCACGACGAGGCAGATGATCTCGTGGACCCGGATGACCACGCCGGCGAACTCGATCTTCGCGCCCGAGCCGAAGAACATCTCCATGATCCGCGCTTCTTCGGGGTGCCAGATCCACTGGGAGAGGTACAGCATCCCGAGCAGGATCGCGACGGTGACTACGATCTTGGTCACGTCCGCGGTGTCCCGCAGCCCCTTCATGATCAGGGCGTGGAGTATCGCGCCCATCGCGGGGCCGACGACGCCCACCACCACGACCAGCGACAGCCACATGGGCCAGCCCCAGCCGTACGTCAGCTGCCAGTAGAGAAACGTGCCCAGCATGGCCTGCGCGCCGTGGGCGAAGTTGAAGATCCCCGAGGTGTTGTACGTGAGGACCAGGCCGGAGGCCGCGATCGCGTAGACCGACCCCAGAACGAGCCCGAGGATCGTGAAGGTCAGGAACGTGGTCATGGTTGCCCTAGGTGAGAGTGGCAGGAACGGGCTGGAGGCGGGCCAGGGGGACGGCCCGCCTCCAGCGAGGGATCAGACCTGCGGCTTGATCACGTTGGGGGTCAGGAACGTGGTGGCCATCCGGTCCTCGTCGAGCTTGGTGCCCCACGTGGACGGGTCGGTCTTGAGCAGGTTGTCCTCACCGCACTCGAACTCGCCGACGTTCGCCGGGGCGACCTGCTTGTACGTCGAACCGGTGAGCTTCACCATCAGCGCGCAGGTGGCCGGCTTGTTGCCGCCCGGGTCGGTCGGGGCGTGCAGGCCGCCGCCGGTCCACTCGTGCACCTGCGAGAGCTTGTTGACCATGCACTGGCGGGTGAGGTCGGAGCCGCAGTCCCTGGCCGCCGTCGCCCACAGCAGGAAGGCCGAGGTCGCCTGCATGCCGAGCAGGGCGACCTTGCCGCCGTCGGCGTTGACCAGGTCGAGGTACTTCTTGACCGCGGGCACCTTGTCGGCGTTCTCGAACGGCTGGAAGATCAGGCCGGCGTGGATGTTGTCGCCCACGCCCTGCGTGTTCCACTTGGCGACGGCCGAGCTGTACCAGGTCGCCTCGAACACCAGCGTCGGGTGGGCGCCCACCCGGTCCAGGGACTCGAGGAGGCTGAACGCCGCCGGGTCGGGCGACTTCGACGTCCACAGCGCCTTGACGCCGCACGACTTGAACTTCTCCGCGAACGGCACGTAGCTCGGGTCACCCTCGGCGTTGAGCTGGACGCCGCACTTCTTCGGTGTGATGTCGATGCTCTTCAGCGCGGACTCGATCTTCTTGCTGCCCGCCGTCACCGCCGGGGAGGTGGAGGTGATCAGGTCCATGCCCGCGGCGAAGTCGGGGAACTGCTTGGCCGCCAGGCGCAGGGGCGCGACGTTGAAGTAGTCCACCGGGTAGGGGACCGACTCGAACTTCATCGGACCCATCGCCGCGTTCGGGCCGACGGTGAAGCCGGCCACCGTGGGCAGGTTGCAGCCGACGCGGTACTGCTCGGCCGACTCGTCCATGGCGAAGCCCTGGCCGACGAGCATGAAGTCCTGCTTGCACGCCTTCTGCATCACGGTCGCGGCCTGCATGTACGCCGCGTCGTACTGGTTGCCCTTGATCTGCCGGCCGTTGATGCCACCCTGCGCGTTACACCACTTGATCATGGTGCTGACCGCGTCGCCCATCTCCTTGGAGAGGCCGGGAGCCTTGGGGAAGCCCCGGTCGTCGCCGTAGCCGATGGTGATCGTGGTGTCCGTGACGCCCTGCTCGGTCGCGCCCTTGGCGTCGCCCTTGCCGCACGGCGACTCCAGCGTGCCGAACATCTCCTTGGCGCCGGAGTCCGCGGCCGCCGTCGCGCCGCCGTCGCCGGTGGCACCCGGTACCGCGGCCGATCCCCCGCGCTCGCTCGCACACCCGGTGGCCAGCACCGTGAGCGCGACGGCACTCGCCGCCACACGGGCGATCGTGTTGCCTTTCATCCGGACTATCTCCTTTCACCGGCCGCCATGCGGCGGCCGGGGACCTGGGGGGTGAACGGGGGATTCGTCCCGACGGGACTCATCCGAAGTTGGCCTGTCCGCCGTCGAGTGGCACGGTGGCACCGGTGAGATAACGCAGGTCGGGACCGACCAGCGCGACCACGGCCCGCCCGATGTCCCGCTCGCAGTCGCCGACGTAGCCGAGCGGGATCGTCCGGCGGAACTCCTCCGCCTCGGCGGGGTTCGCCTCCATCCATCGCGCCAGTCCGGGCGAGAGCGCGTGCGGGGCGATCGAGTTGGCGCGGATGCCGTCCCCGCCCCATTCCGCGGCCACCGTCCTGGTCAGCGAGCGGAGCGCCTGTTTGGCCGCCGCGTACGCGCCGTAGGTCGTGGGATCCCACCGGACCGTGGCGGAGGTGATCAGGTTGACGATGCTGCCGCCGCCCCGCTCCTTCATGTGCGGGTGGCAGGCCCGCATGAACGCGAAGGCCGCGAACGGCCCGCTGCGGAAGCCCTTCTGGAAGGCGGCGTCGTCCATCGACAGGAGCGGTCCATACGAACCCGAGTACGCGTTGTTGACGAGGATGTCGACTCCGCCGAACCGCTCGACCACCTGCGCGACGACGGCGGGGACGGCCTCGGTGTCGCTGACGTCGCAGAGGAAGGGTTCGGCCTCCGCTCCGCGTTCCCGGATCAGATCACAGGTCGTGTCCAGCTTCGGCAGGGTCCGGCCGAGCACCGCGACGGACGCGCCTTCCGAGGCGAGTGCGAGCGCGATCCCCTGTCCGACCCCCTGGCCGGCGCCGGTCACGATGGCGATCTTCCCGTCGAGGCTTCCCATTGATCTCCCGTTTCACCCGGCGATGGCCGCAATAGTGATGTGACCCAGCCCACCCCGAGCAGGCAGTCCCGCTCACCGGGAGCAACTCTTCGACGACGGTGCGGACGCCGCGCGGGGATCCCGGTGACCGGGAAAGAGCGCCGCGAAATGACCGATCGACGCGTCCGCTCGGCCGAGGGTCGGGAGTCTCCCTACTCGAGGGTGATGTCGACCCGCTCGAGCGTGCCGCGGGTGAAGGGGTAGGGCGCGGGATACTCGCCCACCGGAGACCCGGTGCTCAGGCCGATGTCGAACGTCTCGTCGATGGAGAAGACCGCGGGAGGCGTCACCGCGATCCGGTCCTCCCCCACCGCGACGCCGTCCACGACGAGGGTGACGGTGCCCCCCGCGGCGATCCCGCCGTCGTAGGAGAAGACCACGTCGATCGTGTGCCGCCCGGCTCCGAGACCGTCATCGCCGGTGAGCCTCAGGTACGCCATCGCGAAGGTGCGGTAGACGAAGACCGGCCGTCCCGCGTCGTCGAGGTGGAGCGCCCAGCCGGCCGCGCGTCCTCCCATCGTGGCGATCACTCCGTACGCGCCGGGGGCGTCGACACGGATCACGGCGCGCAGTGACCAGGACCTGCCGACCACGCGGGGGGCGTTGGACTCCGGGATGCCGACGGCGCCGGGGTGGTAGGTGAACCGCCGCCTGCCGCGCGCCAGATTGGGCATCCGGGTCCGCGCGACGCGCGCGTCGCGCAGCGGGAGGATGCCGGCCCGCGCGGCCTCCCGATCGAAGAGCGCCCGCATCCTCCGGAGCTTCCCGGGCTCGGCGGCGGCCAGGTCGTCGGCCTGGCTGAAGTCCCGTTCGAGGTCGTAGAGCTCCCAGACGTCGTCCTCGAAGGGCCGGTCCGCGCCCGGCCTCCCGATCGACCACGGCAGGCCGCCGTGGTGGGCGGAGGCCATCCACCCGTCGCGGTAGATCGACCGGTGCCCGTACACCTCGAAGTACTGCGTGGTGTGCCGCTCCGGCGCGTCCGCGTCGGCGAAGGTGTACACCAGGCTGGTGCCGTCCATCGGCACCTGCACGACGCCGTCCACCTCCGTGGGCGGCTCGATCCCCGCCGCCTCGAGGATCGTCGGCGCGACGTCGTTGACATGGGAGAACTGCGTGCGCAGGCCGCCCCTGCCGGCGATCCCGGCCGGCCAGGTGAGCACCAGGGGGTTGCGCGTGCCTCCGAGGTGCGAGGCGACCTGCTTCACCCACTGGAAGGGCGCGGTCAGCGCCCACGCCCACCCCGCCGGATACTGCGGGTAGGTGTTCGGCCCGCCGATCTCGTCGAGCAGGTCGAGCTGAGAGGCGACGCTCTCCGGCAGTCCCTGAAGCGCGCCCATGTAGTTCACGCTGCCGGGGACGCCTCCCTCGGCGCTGCTGCCGTTGTCCCCGACGACGTAGAAGAACATCGTGTCGTCGAACCGCCCGCTCTCCTTGAGCGCGTGGACCAGCCGCCCGATCTGCGCGTCGGTGTGCTCGAGGAACCCGGCGTAGACCTCCATCAGGCGTTCCGCGACCGCCTTCTCCCCGTCGCCGAGGCCGTCCCACGCCGGAATCTCGCCGGGCCGCGGCGTCAGCTTCGTGTTCGCGGGCACGACGCCGAGCCGCTTCTGCCGTTCGAGTGTCTCCTCGCGCAGGACGTCCCAGCCCCTGCCGAACCTCCCCCGGTACTTCTCGCTCCACGCTCCGGGGACCTGCAGCGGCGCGTGGGTCGCGCCGGGGGCGAGGTAGAGGAAGAACGGGCGGCCGGGGGTCAGCGACGTCCGCAGCCGCAGCCAGTCGACGGCCCGGCCGACCAGATCCTCGGTCAGGTGGTAACCGGGCACGTCGGGCCGGGCCACCGGGGTCGTGCCCTCGTAGAGCGTCGGGTCGTACTGGTCGGTCTCGCCGCCGAGGAAGCCGTAGAACGTGTCGAACCCCTGCCCGGTGGGCCAGCGGTCGAACGGACCGACCTGGGTGGACTCCCACGGCGGGGTGAGGTGCCACTTGCCGAACGCGGCCGTGCCGTAGCCGTTCCGCCGCAGGACGGTGGCGACGGACGCGGCCTCCGGCCGGAGCACGCCCTCGTATCCCGGGTGGCCGTTGGCCGAGTTCAGCACCGTACCGACACCCGTGACGTGCGGATCCCTGCCGGTGAGCAGGGAGGCCCTGGTGGGTGAGCAGATCGCGGTCGTGTGGAACCGGTTGTAGCGCAGCCCCTCGACGGAGAGCGCGTCGAGCACCGGCGTGTCGATCGGACCGCCGAAGGTCCGGGCCGCCCCGAACCCGACGTCGTCGAGGAGGACGACCACAACGTTGGGACGCGTGGTTCCCGTCGCGCTCGTCGCCGTCCCGTCGATTCCGCCCGGAGTCCGCCCGCTCGTCACTCGACCTCCCGATATCGGTAAGGCACGTGTCTTACGGCAAGATAAGACATGTGCCTTATCTGATCAATAGCCTCTTTTCCGAACGGCGTCTCCCGTGACTCCGGACGAGGCGGGTGCCGACGCGGCTCTGGACCAGGACACCCGGATCCGGCTGATCGAGGTGGCGGAGCGGCTCTTCGCCGAGAACGGGATCGCCTCCGTCTCGCTGCGCACGGTCGGCGTGACCGCGGGCCAGCGCAACAACTCGGCCGCCCAATACCACTTCGGCTCCAAGGACGGGCTGATCGCGGCCATCGCGCACCACCGCTCCGCGCCGATCACCGAACGGCGCATGAAACTGGTCGAAGAGCTCCGGGCGGCCGGCGAGCCGCCGGGCGTCGAGGCGCTCATCCGGCTGCTCGTGGCCCCGCTCGCCGAATCGACGACGCGGCCCGGACGGCAGAGCTGGTATCTCCGCTTCCTCGCCGGCGTCATCGACCATCCGATGATCCAGGACCCCCGGGAGTACGGCGGCCAGAAGCATCCCGGCATCGGGTACATGCTGGCGCAGCTACGGCTCCGGCTGCCCGGCCTGCCCCAGGCGGTGTTCGAACGCAGGACCCGGTGGATGGCCGTCATCGTGATCCGGGTTCTCGCAGACCACGAGCGCCGGCGGTCCTCACCCGCGGGTCCCACCGCCACTCTCGACGAGGTCGTCTCCGATCTCACCGTGAGCATGGCGGCCCTGCTGCGGGCACCGGACGCGCCGGGCGGAGACTGAGAGAATATTCGTATCGCAGTCCCGGTGACCGGGAAGACCCGTTTCGCGGCGCGTGCGGAAGCCAGAATGGGCGGCCAACAAGACGGATTCCCGCCGGCACGAGAGGCAATCGATGTCCACGTCGACAGATCCGAGAGCGGCAGCGTTTCAGATCATGGCCCGCCTGACCGGTCCCGGCGGCGATTTCGAACTGGCCGAGGAGGACGTCCTCGGCGCACGCATGCAGGTCTACAAGAACCGTGCCAGGTCACTCGGACAGGTCCTCGCCGACTCCGCCCGGTTCGGCGACCGCGACTACATCGTGACCGCGAGCGAGCGGCTGAGCTTCACCGAGCACCTCTCCCAGGTCGCGTCGCTGGCCACCGCCCTCCGCGACGAGTACGGCGTGCGCCCCGGCGACCGGGTCGCCATCAACGCGGCCAACTCCCCCGCCTGGATCGTCTCGTTCTGGGCCACGGTGACGCTCGGCGCCGTGGCCGTCGGATACAACGCCTGGTGGTCACGCCGGGAGGTCGCGTACGCGCTGGACCACAACGAGCCCACCGTGGTCATCGCGGACGCCAAGCGCGCCGCGCTGGTCGAGGACGACGTGACCGTCCTGACCATGGAGGACGACATCCCCCGGCTGGCCCGCCTGCACCCGGACGCCGTCCTCCCGATCGCCGACGTCGCCGAGGACGACCCCGCCGTCATCCTCTACACGAGCGGGACGTCGGGACGGCCGAAGGGCGCGGTGCACTCGCACCGGAACGTGACGTCGGTCATCGAGTACCACCGGATGAACGACGCCATGATGCGCGCGTTCGGCGACCCGTCCGACCCCGCCGACCGGCGTTATCTGCTGGCCCTTCCGCTGTTCCACATCGCCAGCCTGCACAACCTCGCCGTGCCCCGCCTGGCGACCGGCAGCGCCGTGGTCATGCACCAGGGCGCCTTCGACGTGGACCGCGTGCTGCGGCTGATCGAGAAGGAGCGGGTCACCAACTGGGGGGCCGTGCCCACGATGGCGCACCGGCTGATCGAGCACGGCGACCTGTCGAAGTACGACCTCTCCTCGCTGAGGTCCTTCGCGCTGGCGTCCGCGCCGTCCTCGACGGCGTTCAAGGAGCGGCTGCGCCGGGCGTTCCCCCCGGCCAAGGACGCCCTGGTCGACAGCTACGGGCTGACCGAGACCTCGACCGCCGTGGCCGCGGCGACGCCCGCCGACCTCGCGGAGGCGCCCGGCACGCTGGGCCGTCCCATCATGACCGTACGGGTGGAGATTCGCGACCCGCTGGGCGAGCCGCTACCCGAGGGCGAGGAGGGCGAGATCTGCGTCCGCAGCCCGTTCAACATGCTCGGCTACTGGAAGGACCCGGAGGCCACCGACCGGACCATACGCGCGGACCGGTGGCTGCACACGGGCGACATCGGCGTGATGGAGCAGGGGCGGATACGCCTCACCACCCGGCGTTCCGACCTGATCCTGCGCGGTGGAGAGAACGTCTACCCGGCCGAGATCGAGAACGTCCTGGCGGAGCATCCCGCGGTGCTGGAGTGCGTCGTGATCGGCGTCCCCCACCCCGATCTCGGCCAGGAGGTCATGGCCGTGGTCGTCACCGACGGCGAGCATCCGGTCAGCGAGGACGACCTGCGGGCCCACGCCCAGGGGGAGCTGGCCTACTTCAAGGTGCCGTCCCGCTGGCGGATCACCACGGAACGGCTGCCGCGCAACGCGACCGGCAAGGTGGTCCGCAGTGACGTCGAGAACTCCGTGAGCGACCGCTCCTCCTGAGCGATCTGGCCGGAAACCCGGCGGGACCCCGCCTCGGCAGCGGGGTTCCGCCGTTTCGGTGAACCCCTGCCGGACGTACGGACTCACCCCGGCTGCACCGCCACCTGGTGGAGACGCTGTCGATCGCCACCCACCGGGCCCCGGAGTCCATCGCCGCGGCCTGCGTCGTCGCCGCGATGGCCGCCTGGGCGATCGAGGGCGTGAGCCTCGACACCGTCCTCGCGGCGGCCGAGACGGAGGCCGGCTGGGTCGCCGATCGGTACGGCGAGCCCACCGCCGTACGCGCCGCGCTGGCCGGAACCTGGGCTCCCCCGGCCGACGGTGTCACCCTCGACGCGCTGGAGACGGCCGCCACCGTGGTCCACGTACTGGGCACCACGACGGACCTGGACTCGGCGTTGCGCGCGTCCGTCCTCCTCGGCGGCGACACCGACACCGTCGCCGCGCTGGTCGGCGGAATCCGCGGCGCGATGGCTCCCGACGAAGTCGACGGCCTCACCTGGCTGCCCCTGGTGGACTTCCCACGACCCTCCGACCTGGCCGAACGGCTGCACCGGCTGCGCGTCGCCCGGTACACCCGGTGATCGAGGAGATCGCCGCCGGGATCCGCGCGGCGGCCCGGCCGATCGCCGTACTCGCCGGATCGGGGGTGTCGCAGTCGGCCGGGGTGCCGACGGGGCAGGATCTGTTGCGGGGGCTGGCCCGGCGGCGTGGTGAGGACGCCGGCCCCGATCCGGTCACCTGGTACCTCGGGGCGCTCGAAACCTTTCCCGACTACTTCGGAATGGTCGGGGACGGTACGGATGCCCTGCCTGATCCGATCTTCGACCGGCCCTCGACCACGCCCGCGCATCGGGCGATCGGGCGCATGGCCGCGGCCGGCTTCGTCGGACCGATCCTCACCACCAACCTTGATCGCCTGCTGGAGCGGGCGCTGCGCGAGGCGGGGGTGCCCTTCGACATCGCCTACGATCTCGACGCGCTGGCGCGGATCGGCCTTGACGGGGTGGTTCTGCTCAAGCTGCATGGTGACTACCGGGACATCGGCATCCGGCACACCGCGCGCGCCGCGCACTCCTACCACGGCGTGATCGACGACCTGCTCGACCGGGTGTTCGCCGGCTTCGACCTGCTGGTCTGCGGCTGGTCGGCGAGCTGGGACGTACCGCTCCGCCGTGCGCTGCGCCGGGCGGAACGGGAGCGGATCTGGTGGCTTCAATGCGGGCCGCCGTCCGAGGCGGCGCAGCGGATCTTCGCGGTGCGGCGTCCGACGGTGGCCGCGGTGGAGGGATCGGACGAAGGGCTGACGGAACTCAGTGCGCTCCTGCTCGGTACAGACCGCGACGCACGATGTGGTCCGCCACCGGGTCGGGCACCAGATTGCGGATCGGTTGGCCACGGCTGACCCGCCGCCGGATCACCGTGGAGGAGATCTCCCAAACCGGGACGTGGAGCAGCATCACGCGGCCGCGGAGCGGCAGAGCGCCGTCGGCCAGTTCGTACCCCTGCCGCGAGCAGAACACGAAGTGCGCCAGCTCCTTGAGGGACCATGCCTCGTGCCAGGTGCCGATCGACCCCAGGACGTCGGCGCCCGCGATGAAGTACAGCCGGGCTCGGGGGCCGTACAGGCGCCGCAGCTCGCGGAGCGTGTCGACGGTGTAGGTGGGACCGGTCCGATCGATCTCCATCCGGCTCGCCGAGAACCGGGGGTCGGGCGCGACGGCGAGCTTCGTCATCGCGTACCGTTCCTCGGCGTCCGAGACCTCGCGCAGGTCCTTCTGCCAGGGGCTTCCCGCCGGGATGAAGACGACCTCATCGAGGTCGAGCCGGGGGGCGGCCTCGCTGGCCTTCAGCAGATGCACGTTGTGGATCGGGTCGAAGGTGCCACCCATGATGCCCAGGCGGACAGTCATGGCTCAGTATCGACGTCCGCCGCCCCGCCCGCAGTTGCCTTTCGCGATACGAAAGTGATCCGGGCCCGCGCTCTTCGGGATGATGGATGAGTTGCCACACATTGGGGAACGATCGTGCAAGCCCACCAGCTCGCCTCTTCCTTCGCCGTTATCGACTCAGCGACCTTGTTCGGCGTCCTGATAGGCGAGCACATCCTGCACGGCGATGACGAACGTCACGCCTTCCATCGCCTTCACCTTGGCGACGAACGCCTTGATCTGGGTCAGATCCGGCACCCTGACGATGAAGGACCCGGACATGTCCTCAGGAGCCATGCCGAGCGTTTCGCCATCATTGCTCTCAAGCCATTGCGCCCATGCCTTGCTCCGATCAATGAATTCAACGGACTTCACTTCGGGCATCGCCCGGAGCGCTCTACCAATGGCGTCCCTGTTCGCCTCACTGCCGTCGCAGTTCAGGAGGGAGATCGTGACTTCATCGCGTTTCTTCTCCGCTTCCGCCCGCTTCCGCTGCGCGTCTTCGGGGCGCTGGTCCGGTATGACCTGCGAGACTCCCGGTAAGGCTCGGATCTTCCCCTTGACTTCGGGGAGGTCGCGATGATCAGCCAGAACCACGCGGAAAGACTCCGGGAGGGCTGAGGGTTTCATCCCGCGCTTCAACGCACCGATGAGCCCACTGTCCGGGGTGCTCTCCTGGCGGTTTCTGAACCGTACGTCGGTCACCTCGGGCATCGCGCGGATACGCTGTTCGATCACGCGCTTCTCCGGGTCGGTGGCGACCCCCCTGCCCTCACACGCGCGATAGAGGTCCTCGGCCGCACACAGGAAGACGGACATCGCCTGTCGATTCGGGTTCTCCCCTCCAGAGGAGAGCATTCGATATCCGGCGAACGCGATCACTCCGCAGACGAGCAGAATGCCCACCAGGAGCAATGACGACCGGCCGCGGCGCCCTCGCGGACCACCGTGGGGCGGTGCTTCCATCTCTCCGGCGTCTCCGGGGTACTGATCCACTGCGGCAGTATCCCGTCATGCCAACAAATATCGGAAGCGTTCTCCGGTATCCGGCGGTCTTCTGTGATCTCGGAAAGGGCGCATCAGGCCACTGCGGGGTATCCCCTCGCCCGCCGGCCTGCCGAAGACGCTGCCCTGAGTCCCCTCCGCCGGTGACTCTCTTCCTCCTCGCGTGGTGTCGTCAGTCGAACCAGACGACAAGACGCACGCCGTCAGGCGCGAACCGCTGCGCCAACGCCCGCATCACCTCGAAGACGTGTTCCCACCCAGTGCCCGGGCCCAGCACGTCCAGTCGTGTCACCGGGCCGTATTCGAGTGTCGCCCCGGCAACCTCCCAGCGCCCTGCCGGGGCCTCGACGGGCGAGGCGCCCAGCGGCGGCATGCCGTACTGCTCGACAACCTCATCGGGCCACTGGTCATCGATCCGATACCGCTCGATCATCCAAGGTCTTGGGTGGATCTCAAGCATCCCCCGTGCGGCCGGACGGACTGTCATGTCCAGCTCACGAAGCTCCGCCCACGAGACCCACGTGCAGCTGTGTATGGCGTCATCGAGCCGTGCATCGCGCTCGTACTCGGTACGAACGGATTCCGACACGTCGGCCGGGAGGCCACGCTCGGCCGCGACCGGGGTCCAGCCGAGCCAGTCACGGACGCCGAAGAGACAACCGAACGCCGCGTAGTCACTGCCCTCATAGAGCACGTCGAGGCGCATGCACACTGCCCACGCCTCCCCCTCATGCCAATCCTTACCAACGGACAGGTGACGAACCTCGATAAAGCCGTAGATGTCGGTGCCCACGGCGACAGGGTAAACGGATCCAGATCTCTGCCGCCCGCTCAGATGATCATCCCGATCACGCCACACAGGAACGTGTATGCCACCGCGACGCCGATCACCTGTGTGATCCCTCGTGAGCCTGCTGATGTGAGGTAGCCGTGCGGTCGTCGACGTCGCCCGACCCTGAAACCGCGCATTGAGGCGACCGGTCGACCCCGGCCAGGACGGCTTGCGGGTTGGCCGGGGTCGAGGTGAGGCGGTAGGCCATGATGTCGTGCTGATCGCCGGCCGCGCCGAGCGAGTCGGGATCCGCATGGTCTGACGGATGGACGACGTCGGCCTGTTCGCCGTCGCGGCATGACCGCCGACCATGTCCCGATCACCCGAGCAGTCGGCGAATCACTGCTCGATGAAGGCGGAGACCAGGCGGTTGAACTCCGCCGCGTGCTCGATCTGCGCCCAGTGGCCGCAGCGGTTGAGCAGCACCATGCGGCTGTTCGGGATCCGGGCCACCAAGTGCAGGCTGTTCTCGTAGTGAACGACCCGGTCGTCACGCCCGTGGATCATCAACGAGGGCGCGGTGATGGTCGCCTCCCGCCCGGCCAGGTGCCAGTACGGCGACGGCTTGGGAGGCCCGTTGAACTGCGAGTTCCAGCTCTCCAGGTGGTCGGGGCGAGCTAGCGCGGCCGCCGAACGAGCTGCGGCCAGTTCGTCGGTCGCGACCGTCTGGTCGAAGCACATCACCTGAACCAGCCGCTTCATGTTCTCCGGCGTCGGCTCCCGGTAGGCGTGCAGCAGGACCTTGAGGCCCTCGGTGATGCCGCCACCCGGCGAGAAGATGCCTTGCAGGGGCGCGGGCGCGCCCATGGTGATCAGGTGCGAGACCCGCTCCGGGTGCAGGATCGCGGTCGAGATGGACGTCACCCCACCCATCGAGTTGCCGACCAGGGCGGCCTTCTCGATGCCGAGCTTGTCCAGGAAGTCGATCAGGACCTTCGGGTGATCGCGGCCGGTCTCCTCGGTCTGGGTGTCACTCTCGCCCCACCCGGGCATGTCGACCGCGATCACGCGGAACTTCTTCGCCAGCGCCCCGATGTTCGGGGCGAAGTTGGTGAGTCCGGTGGCGCCTGGACCACTGCCGTGCAGCAGCACGACCGGGTGCCCCGTGCCGGCCTCGACGTAGTGGATGCGGAAGTTCGGGACGTCGACGAATCGATCGACCTGAGTGGTTTCGGTGTCAGTCATGCCCTTCTTTTAGGGCTAATGGGCCGGGGCGGCGCCAAGGTGTTCCAGACACTGGAACCCGGATTGTGAGGCCACCGCGGCTATCCCCTGAACCGCCTGAAGCGGTGGTTGCGCGTGTGTCTCAGAGGATCGGTTCCAGCGGCCGGAACACGGCGGCGGGCTGACGTGACCGGCGGCACATACTCATCGGCACCGACGAGTCCGTCGCGAAACCGCTCACAAGGAGACACATGAGCAAGATCGAATCCCTCGGCTACGTCGTGCTCCGGGGACCGCTCCAACAGTGGAAGGAGTTCGGCACCGAGGTGCTCGGTGCCCAGTTGGTCGCCGGACCGGACGATTCGACCGCACTGCTCCGGACCGACGAGCGCGCGTTCCGCATCGTGGTCCAGGACGGGCCGGCCGGGCACGACGCGCTGCTGGCGATCGGGTTCGAGGTCGCGACGCCCCAGGCACTGGACGATCTCGTCGCCGACCTGACCGACGAGGGGATCGAGGTCACCGAGGACGCCGAACTGGCCCGTGCCCGCCGCGTCCAGCGTTTGGTCACGTTCAAGGACGGCGACGGGTTCCTCATCGAGGCGCACGTCGGTCACGAGATCAGCAATGAGCCGTTCGTGTCGCCGCGCGGCGTCAGGTTCGTGTGCGGCGAACTCGGTCTCGGCCACGTCTTCCTTTTCTCTTCTGACGCGGCGAAGGCCTCCCCCTTCTACCGGGATGTGCTCGGTTTCCGTCTCAGCGACACGGTCGTCATGGGCGGGAACGAAGCGTTCTTCCTGCACTGCAACCCCCGCCACCACACCGCGGCCTTCGGGACGTTCGACGGGATTCCTTCTGGGATCGGGCACCTGATGATCGAGGTGGGCACGCTGGAGCAGGTCGGCCGGGCCCTCGACATCGTCCAGAGCAGCCCCTACCCGGTGCAGATGAGCATCGGCGAGCACACCAACGACCGGATGACCTCCTTCTACGTCGTCACCCCGTCGGCGGCCAGCATTTCCGGTTACGACATTCAGGCACTCGCCTCCGACGGAACTGTTGTAAAGGAGGTATCCGCCACCGGGCACGAGGCGGTGATCACAGGGCTTGCTGATGCAACGCATTACCGCTTCCAAGTGCGGGCCCGCACAGTGCATGGCGCGGGGCCTTGGCGGCAGAGCGCACAGATCACAACACAGACGTCGCCTGAGAGCGTTCAGCAGTACATCGATGCCGTACGGCAGTACCACGAGGTCCAAAATTCGATCAAGGAGGGTACCGCCCCGGATGTCGAATCCGCCCTGGAAGGGCGCAGCCAAGCAGCCCTGGTCCGAGCCATCATCCACAGCGTGGGCGGCGACCTGTCGACATGGGTGAGCAACGCTGCCGACCATGGTCTGACGCAGCGCAGTTCAACTGTGACGATCGATGAGTCGCTTGTCACCCTGTTCACGGACACCGGGCGCATCGTCGTCCATGCCAAGACCGATATCGAAGTGACTTATGTGAGCCAGGAGGGCACGGCAGACGAGAAGATCAATTCAGAGCGCTTCCAGAGCACCCGGGACTACGTGTTCCGGGCAGGGACGGACGCAAGCCTGACGGGGGAGTCCGACGGGCTTTCCACAGAA
Source organism: Microtetraspora sp. AC03309 (assembly GCF_020826795.1). NCBI lineage: Bacteria > Bacillati > Actinomycetota > Actinomycetes > Streptosporangiales > Streptosporangiaceae > Microtetraspora > Microtetraspora sp. AC03309. The sequence goes on from NZ_JADDIL010000070.1 coordinate 47,965, forward strand.
GATGCTATTCAGGGCGGAGAGGGGAATGCGCAACTCTTCAGCGCCACAGCCACCATCCCCGCTGGCGCGCCGTCCCTGCCGGTCGACGGCAAGGGCTTCCCTGTGGTGGGCTCTCAAGATGGCCCTTCCAACCCACCCGCGCCCTCATCGCTGATCGACCGCAACGGGATCAAACTCTGGGCCCTTGAACATGCCTATGACGAACCCGAATACGAGAACGATTGCACTAATTTCGTATCCCAGTCCATCTATTTCGGTGGGCGAGCCAGGATGTCAGTGCCGGCAGGGCCACTCTCCGGACTGACGGAACGAAAGGATCCGTACTACTGGTATCAGAACTGGCCACACAACCTCCTGACATCCTATTCATGGACCGGAGTCAACCTCTTCTACAAGCACTTCGTGCAGTTGCGCGGGCGTGCCACTTTCGTCCCCAGTTGGTCGCAGGTGCAACCCGGAGACATCTTGCTCTTTTCGATCAAGGGAACGAATTTCGGTCACGCCTCGGTCGTCACCCGTAACCGCCCAGGCATAGGAACGCCCGCCTGGTACGGCATCTACTACGCTCAGCACACTGGCGCAGGCGCCTATCGCTCCCTTGTTAAGGGGTTCGCGTGGTGGAAGGATCACTATCCCCAGGGCAAGGTGTACGCCATTCGCATCAATAGATGAACACTTGATGCCAGGGGTGCGGCAAGACTTCGCCGCACCCCTGGCACGATCGGAGAATAGATGTCCCAGAATCAGCGGAAAGGCGTCCGGCGCATGTCGAGATTATGGTGGATCGGTGTTTCCGTAGGCGCGCTCCTGCTGTCCGTTGTTGTTTACGAGAACTGCCCTGACTGTCAAGTGGCGGGCTGCCATGTGATCAACCCTGTGCGACGGCACATCCCCTTACCACGGGAGAGTGCGAGCCCCACTGAAGTTGTCGAAGCATATCTGAGGGCAGTCGTCAGCCGTGACAAGGAAGCTGCGAAGAAGCTGTCGTCCAGCAACTTTTTTAATTCGCAAGAATCGCTCTACGAGAGCCCCTTCTGTGACTGGGTGGACATTTCTGAAGTGCAGATTAAAGCTGACTCGAATGTTGATGAGGTGGGCATCATCTATGTTACGGTAAAAGCTAAGCTGAAAGCTCGGGTGGGGTTCTCGCTCGCCACCGACGACGAGGGGTTCTCCTATTGGAGCTACTCGGTCGGAAAACGTTCTGCCGCCGATCCCTGGAGAATCTTGGATTATGGTATGGGCGTATGATCCGCACTTCGGCTACGGGCCGTCCCACGACGGAACTGCTCCGCGATGATGACCAGGGCCTCGCCAGCGCGTGCTGCCGTCGCCGACCGCCGAGGAATGCGCCCAGGTGCTGACCGCGCAACGTGGTCGCCACCCTGAACCGGGGGCATCACCAGCTTCACCGAGCCGGGCTCTCCCCGTGATGGGAACACACCTTGGTCGAGGCGCGGCGCTCACCCCACCCGATGACCCGCTGGCGAGCATGTCGAGACACGCCCGCTGGTGGACAGCCACCCCGTCGTGGCCGAAGCAGTTGAGCTGTTCCAGTCGCTCAAGTGTGGCAATCCGTGCTCCTGCGGGCGGGCGGCGGCGCGAAACGCCGCCAGCGCCCAGGGGAGACATGCGGCGTGGCCGGTGCGCAGGCCCTCGGCCAACGTGAGCGCCGTGGCCAGCAGGTCCAGGTCCGGCCTTGCCTTGGCAGCCTGCATGGCGAAGCCCATGATGGCCCGGTAGGCATCCACGTAATCACGCAGCTGGACGGTGTAGTTCTCGGCGTTGAGCAGCGCCTGAAGGAGCTTGCCGTATGGACGATGATCTCGTCGTCTAGAAGACCGCTGAAGATCTTGGTCTAAGCCTGTCGTGCATGGGTGGGTGCCCTGCGGTTAGGCGGTGGTCGACTCAAGGGTCCAGACGCCGCCGGT
>NZ_JADDIL010000071.1:0-49526 GCF_020826795.1 Microtetraspora sp. AC03309
ACCCCCAACCCACCCCCGCACGGGAGGAACCCATGTCCACCCACGACTTCATCGCGATCGGGCTCGGCCCGTACAACCTGGGCCTCGCCTGCCTGACCGAGCCGATCGGCGAGCTCGACGGCCTGTTCCTGGAGAGCAAGCCGGACTTCGACTGGCACCCGGGGATGCTGCTGGACTTCGCCACGCTGCAGACCCCGTTCATGGCCGACCTGGTCACGCTGGCCGACCCCACCTCGCCGTACTCCTTCCTCAACTACCTGAAGGAGTCCGGCCGGCTGTACCCCTTCTACATCCGGGAGATCTTCTATCCGGTGCGCGCCGAGTACAACGCGTACTGCCGCTGGGCCGCGGCGAAACTCCGCTGCGTCCGCTTCGGCCACGAGGTGACCTCCGTCGTGTACGACGACGCCGACGGCCACTACGTGGTACGCGCGGTCGTCACCGGCACCGGGGAGACCACCGAGCACCGCGCCCGGCGGCTCGTACTCGGCACCGGCACCCCGCCGTACATCCCCGAGACCTGCGCGGACCTCGGCGGCGACTTCATCCACAACGCGGACTACCTGGACGGCAAGGCGGCGCTGCAGGCCAAGGACAGCATCACCGTCGTCGGCAGCGGCCAGAGCGCGGCGGAGATCTACCACGACCTGCTGGCCGACATCGACACCCACGGATACCGGCTCAACTGGGTGACCAGGTCCCCGCGGTTCTTCCCGCTGGAGTACACCAAGCTCACCCTGGAGATGACCTCCCCGGAGTACGTCGACTACTTCCACGCGCTGCCCGAGGAGACCCGCTACCGGCTGGAGGCCGAGCAGAAGGGCCTGTTCAAGGGCATCAACGCGGACCTGATCAACGAGATCTTCGACCTGCTCTACCAGAAGACCGTCACCGGCCCGGTCCCCACCCGGCTGATGACCAACACCACGCTCGCCGGCGCCGCGTACAACGAGCCGAGCGGCACGTACACGCTCCGGCTGCGCCACGACGAACAGGGCCGGGACTTCACGCTCACCACGCAGGGACTCGTCCTGGCCACCGGATACAAGTACCGGATCCCGTCCTTCCTCGACCCGGTTCGCGACCGCATCCGCCAGGACGGCCGCGGCCGCTTCGACGTCGCCAGGAACTACAGCATCGACACGACCGGCCACGAGATCTTCCTGCAGAACGGCGCCACGCACGCGCACAGCGTCACCTCGCCCGACCTGGGCATGGGCCCGTACCGCAACTCGTGGATCATCCGCGAGCTGCTGGGCCGCGAGCACTACCCCATCGAGAAGGCCATCGCCTTCCAGGAGTTCGGCGCGCCGGAGGGCATCGCCTCATGAGTGAGATCGTCTTCACCCGCACCGACGCGCGCCTCGGCGAGTTCGCGGTACGCCCGCTCGACCCGGACGCGGACGCGGAGCTGCTGCACGGCTGGGTGACCCACCCCAAGGCGACGTTCTGGATGATGCAGGACGCCGACGTGGCCCGGGTGCGCGAGGAGTACCGCGCGATCACCCGGCATCCGCACCACGACGCGTTCGTCGGGCTGGTGAACGGCCGCCCGTCCTTCCTTGCCGAACAGTACGACCCCGCCCATGTCGAGCTGGCGGGCCTGTACGACGCGGCGGACGGAGACGTCGGCATGCACTTCCTGTGCGCGCCGTCCGACACGCCGGTGCACGGCTTCACGCTGGCCGTGATCACCACCGTGATGGAGATGCTGTTCGCCGATCCGGCGGTCCGGCGGGTCGTGGTCGAACCCGACATACGCAACACCGCCGTCCACGCGCTCAACGCGGCCGTGGGCTTCGACGTCGTCGGCCCGGTCGAGAAACCGGAGAAGACCGCGCTGCTCAGCTTCTGCACCCGGGACCGCTTCCTGGCCGCCACCCGGGGGGTGTCCGCGTGAACCCCCGCGAGGCCGTCGCACACCTGACGCCCGGAAACTGGGCCCGCGCCAACCGGCTGCTGGTTCGCAAGGCGCTCGCCGAGTTCTCCCACGAACGGCTGCTCACCCCGGAGCCGCTGCCCGACGGCCGCTACGCCGTGCGCGGCGACGACGGGACGGTCGAGTACCGTTTCGCCGCCCGGCTGCTGTCCCTGGACCACTGGCACATCGACGCCGAGAGCATCACCCGCCATCGCCTGCCCTCCCCCGACGCGGCCGACGCGGAGGAGCTGCCGCTCGACGCCATCGGTTTCTGCGTCGAGATGCGTGCCACGCTGGGCCTGTCCGACGAGATCCTGCCGGTCTACCTGGAGGAGATCGGCTCCACCCTCGCCGGAACCGCCTACAAGCTCACCAAGCCGCCGGTCACCGCCGCCGAGCTCGCCAAGGCCGACTTCCAGGCGATCGAGTCCGGCATGACCGAGGGCCATCCCTGCTTCGTCGCCAACAACGGGCGGCTCGGCTACGGCATCCGCGAGTACCACACGTACGCGCCCGAGGTCGCGAACCCGATCCGGCTGATCTGGCTGGCGGCGCACCGCGACCACTCCACCTTCACCTGCTCGGCGGACATCGACTACGACCGGCTAATCCGGGGCGAGCTCGGCGACGCGGTGCTGGACCGGTTCGCCGCCACGCTCGCCGACCTCGGCCTCGACCTCGCCGACTACCAGCTGATCCCGGTCCATCCCTGGCAGTGGTGGAACAAGCTGTCGGTGACCTTCGCCGGCGAGGTCGCGGAGCGGCGCCTGGTCTGCCTCGGCACGGGCGACGACGAGTACCTCGCCCAGCAGTCGATCCGTACGTTCTTCAACGTCAGCGCCCCGTCCAAGCACTACGTGAAGACCGCGCTGTCCGTGCTGAACATGGGCTTCATGCGTGGGCTGTCGGCGGCGTACATGGAGGCCACTCCGGCGATCAACGACTGGCTGGCCGACCTGATCGCGAACGACCCGGTCTTCCGGGCGACCGGCCTGACGATCATCCGGGAGCGGGCGGCGATCGGCTACCGCCACCGGCAGTACGAGGCGGCGACCGACAGGTACTCCCCGTACCGGAAGATGCTCGCGGCGCTGTGGCGGGAGAGCCCCGTGCCCTCCCTGGAGCCGGGCCGGCGGCCGGCCACCATGGCGTCGCTGCTGCACACCGACCACGAGGGCCGCTCCCTCGCCGCGGCGCTGATCGACCAGTCGGGGCTCGCGCCCGAGGTGTGGCTGCGCCGCTACCTGGACGCGTACCTCACCCCGCTGCTGCACAGCTTCTATGCCCACGACCTGGCGTTCATGCCGCACGGCGAGAACGTCATCCTGGTCCTGGACGGCGGCGTGGTCGAGCGGGTGATCTTCAAGGACATCGCCGAGGAGATCGTCGTGATGGACCCGGAGGCGCCGCTGCCGCCGGAGGTCCGGCGGGTCCGCGCCGAGGTGCCCGAGCACATGAAGCTGCTCTCGATCTTCACGGACGTCTTCGACTGCTTCTTCCGCTTCCTGAACGCGGTGCTGACCACCGAGGGGGTGCTCGACGAGGAGACCTTCTGGCGGACCGTCGCCGAGTGCGCGGCCGACTACCGGGACTCGGTCCCGCACCTGGCCGACAGGTTCCAGCGGTACGACCTGTTCGCCGGGGACTTCGCGCTGTCCTGCCTCAACCGGCTGCAGCTGCGCGACAACCGCCAGATGGTCGACCTGGCCGACCCGTCGGCCGCGCTCCAGCTGGTCGGCGACCTGACGAACCCGATCGCCCGATTCGCCGTGAGACCGTGACCACGGGCGCGGAGCTCACCACCGGTACGGGGGCCGGGACCCGGCTCCCCACCCGGTGGCCGATCCTGATGGTGATCTGCCTCGCCCAGCTCGCCGTACTGCTCGACAACACCGTCCTGAACGTGGCGATCCCCTCGCTCGGGACGGAACTCGGCGCGTCCACCGCCGACGTGCAGTGGATGATCAACGCGTACTCGCTGGTGCTGTGCGGTCTGCTGCTCGCCTCGGGCAGCGCCGCCGACCGCTACGGCCGTAAGCGGCTGCTGCTCGCCGGGCTCGGACTGTTCGGCGCCGGGTCGCTGGCGGCCGCGTTCTCCCAGTCCGCCGGGCAGCTGATCGCCGCGCGCGCGGGCATGGGCGTCGGCGGGGCGCTGCTGATGACCACGACCCTCGCCGTGGTCATGCAGATCTTCGACGCGGATGAACGCCCCCGCGCGATCGGCGTCTGGAGCGCGGCGAACGCTCTGGGCTTCGCGGCCGGGCCGCCGATCGGCGGGGTGGTGCTCGCCCACTTCTGGTGGGGCGCGATCTTCCTGATCAACGTCCCCGTCGTGCTGCTCGGAGTCGTCGCGGTCAAGGTCCTGGTGCCGGAGTCGAAGAACCCCGGCTCGGGGCCGCCCGACCTCCTCGGCGCGCTGCTGTCCACGGCCGGGATGACCGGGGTGGTCTACGCGATCATCTCGGGTCCCGATCACGGCTGGGGCTCGACCCGGGTGCTGGTCCCGGCGGTGGCGGGTGTGCTCCTGCTCGGCGCCTTCGCCGCCTGGGAGCTGCGCACCCCGCATCCCATGCTGGACCTGCGCTTCTTCCGGAACCGCCGGTTCATGGGGGCGATCGCCGGGGTGGTCCTGATCACGTTCGGCAGCGGCGGCGTGCTGTTCCTGCTCACCCAGCAGCTGCAGTTCGTCCGCGGTTACACGGCGTTGGAGACGGGCTTGCGCATGGCGCCGTTCGCGCTCAGCGTCGTGGCGCTCAACTTCACCGGGATCTCGGCGTGGCTGATCCGGCGCCTCGGGCTGCCGCTCTCCATCGCCGTCGGGATGGGTCTCCTGTCGGGCGGGTTCGTGGTCGTCGCGGCCTTCGCGGCGGACGGCTACGGCGTGCTGCTGGCCGGGCTGGTGCTCATGGGCGCGGGCTGCGCGCTCGCCAACCCGGCCATCGCGGAGGCCGTCATGGGCGCGATCCCGCTGGAGGCGGCCGGGGCGGGCGCCGGGATCGACGGCACCATGACCGAGGTCGGGACCAGCCTGGGCGTCGCCGTGCTCGGCGCCGTCATGAACTCCCGCTTCATCGCGCTGCTGCCCGCCGCCGCGGCCGGTGCGAGCTCGTTCCCCGCCGCCCTGGCCGCCACGCGTACGGAGGCGGAGCGGGGCGCCGTCCTCGACGCCTTCGCCGCCGGGATCGAGACCAGCCAGCTGGTGGGCGCGGCCGCGGTCCTGGCCGGCGGATGCGTCGCCGCGCTGCTCCTGCACCGCGCCGGCGCGGCGGCCCGGGGGATTCGGGGTCGCTGAGCCGATCGCGGCGACCCCGAAGAAGGTCCCGGGTCAGGATGCCGAGCCTCGGACAAGTGACCCATAAGATCGGGAACTATGCTCATTCATCCATGGGACGCGGCGGACGAGGACGCGTCGCTCGACTTCGTCAGGTCCAACGAGTTCGGCCATCTGATCGCCGCCGGCCGGGGGCGGGACGTCCCCGTCGTCGTGCCGACGCAGTTCCACCTGACCGAGGACCGCCGCGTCCTGCTCCACCTGGCCCGGCCGAACCCGATCTGGACGGCGATCGACGAGAACCCGATGGTGCTGCTCTCCGTCGCGGGTGACTGGGCCTACATCCCCGGAGCCTGGAAGGTGCTTCCCGGCGAGGGCGACCCGGCCATGGGCGTCCCGACGACGTACTACGCGGCGGTCCAGCTCGTCTGCCGGGCCCGGGTCGTCACCGACGCCGAGGGCAAGGCGGCGATCCTCCGCCGGCAGATCGAACGCCTCGACCACGATCTCGTGGATCCCGTACGGCACGAGCGGCGCTTTCCGGGCATCCGTGGCCTGGAGCTGACGATCGAGAAGATCGACGGCAAGTTCAAGTACGGCGGGAACGCCGACGCCGCCCATCGCGAGCACATCTCTGGGCTCCTCCGGGACCGGAACGCCCCCGGGGACGCGGCCGCCCGTGAGCATCTGGTCCGCGGGCTTCACCAGGACGACCCTCTGTAACCTCCGCGGGCTTCACCAGGCCGACCCTTTGTAAACCTCCGCGGGCTTCACCAAGGCCGGTCGCCGCAACGCCCGCCGGCCTCACCGGGCGGAGCCTCTGTCGCGAGGCGGCGAAGCCCCGCCGGGACGGCTCAGCCGTTCCCGCGGCGCAGGTGCGGGTCCTCCTCGCGCACGTGGACATGAGGTTCGACGACGGTCGGTTCGGCGGTGTACACGGTGTCGGGCTCGACCACCTCGACCACCTCCTCGGAGCGTGGCCGGCGCGTGTACAGCCCGGTCAGCAGCGCCCCGACCGCACCGACGGCGATGAGGATCCATCCGATCACGTGCAGGTCGATGCCCGGGACGTCCCACGTGACGGCGAAGGCGAGAACCGCGCCGACCGCGATGAACGCGAGGCTTGCTCCGAATCCCATGGTTACCTCCTCTTGCGGTGAACGTCCGGGCTACCCGGCAAACCTGGGATTACGCATCCTTTACGGTCGCTTTCCGCGACAGGCGGCGCGGCGGCCGACCGCCGCTTTCGGCCTTGCGTGCGCTTGAAGGGCCGCGTCCGGGGCAGTGCGAGACGACAACGCACTCATCTCTGGAGGCAGATATGACGCCCGTCGCATGGCTGGTCATGGCCATTGCCATCGTGGTGGTGATCCTGGCGGTGGGTTACGTCACGATGACCAACCTCAACCGCCGACGCCGCCTGCAGGACCGCTTCGGCCCCGAGTACGACCGTACGGTGCGGGAGCGGGACAGCCGGAAGGAGGCCGAGGAGGAGCTGCTCGCTCGCGAGGAGCGGCACACCCGGCTCGACATCCGCCCGCTCGACCAGGAGACGCGGAACTCCTACGCGAGGAAGTGGAGCGAGGTCCAGGAACGCTTCGTCGACGCCCCCGGCTTCGCGGTGACCGAGGCGGACACGCTGGTCACATCGGTGATGGGCGATCGTGGCTACCCCACGGAGGGCTTCGAGCAGCGCCTCAGCGACCTGTCGGTCACCCACGCCTCGACGCTCGACCACTATCGCCGGGCGCACGACATCAGCGGGCGCGCGGCCAGGCAGGACGCCACCACCGAGGAGCTCCGGCAGGCCATGGTGCACTACCGCGCGCTCTTCCAGGAGTTGCTCGACGAAGTACACGCAGGACACGACGGCCACCGCGCCGTACGTACCGACACCACGGAGGCTGACCGCTGATGGAGAGGAACCCCTACGACCCCGGGCACGCCATCGCGCCCGCCGGGGACGAACCGCTCGACGACCGGCGGGCGATCCGGCCCGAGTACGAGGAGCGGCACAGCCGGTTCGAGGGCCCCGGGCCCGTCTACTCCCCCGAGGAAGCGGAAGAGACCGGAGAGAACGGCCGGGCCGGCGAGGACGCGGTCCGCGACGCGCCGGTGGCGCCCGAGGGGAGGGCCGCGGACACCGCCCAGGATTCCCGGGACGTCGACGTCGACATCGACATCGACATGGACCAGCGGTGGCGCGACATCAAGGCCGCGTTCGTCGACGATCCGCGCGGATCGGTCGAGCAGGCGGACGCCCTCGTCGAGGAGGCGGTCTCCGCCGTCGACGACCGGCGGCGCAGTCTGGCCGACCGCTGGCGGGACCCCGACACCAAGGACACCGAGGAGCTGCGGCTCGCGCTGCGCGAGTACCGGACGCTGCTCACCCGACTGACCGGAAAGTGAGAAACGCATGTTAGCCGTCGTCGCGGCGATCGTCTTCGGGATCGCCTTCCTGCTCGATCTCTTCGATGCCGGTATCGGCATCGGCATGACCGCGCTCATCGCGCTCGGCCTGTGTCTGCTGGCACTGCACCAGGCCGGGATCGGCACGGCGGGCGCCTGGCGCGGGAGCTGGCGCTCCAGGGCGCGCCGCTGATCCTCGGGGAGCCGCCCCGACCGCGCCGATCTCGGACCGACCTCGGGCGGATCTCAGGGCGGTCCTCGGTGCGCCTCTCGCCGGAGCCGCACGCCTGGCGCCTTCAGGCCCCCGAGAGCCCGAAGCCGCCAGGCGCGGGGATCAGGCCGGGCGTCCGCACGCCCATCGGAGAGCCGCGGCACCCGGACGACACGCGCAAGTACGGAAGGGGAGGATCGACATGGCACAGAAGGCACGCGACGTCATGACTCCGCAGCCCGTGACGCTGCCGGAGGACACCCCGGTGGTACGGGCCGCCAAGCTGATGCGTGACCAGGCGATCGGCGACGTCCTCGTGACCAGGGGCGACCGGCTTCGCGGAGTGGTGACCGACCGCGACATCGTGGTCCGGGCGGTCGCCGAGACCCGCGACATGAGCGTGACCCCGATCGGCGCCCTGTGCTCGACGCACGTCGTCACGGTCGGCCCGGACGAGGACGCCGACGCCGTGGTCCGGCTGATGCGCGAGAAGGCGATCCGGCGCGTCCCGGTCGTGGAGAAGGGGCACGCGATCGGCATCGTCTCCCTCGGCGACCTGGCCGTGGAGCGCGACCCCACCTCGGCGCTGTCCGACATCAGCGCCGCCCCACCGAACGACTAGACCCGGCCGGAGCCGCGCAGGTCGGACTTCATCCGACTTCATCCGACTTCATCCGTACAGTGCGCGGCTCGAACGGCCGGCCTTTCTGCGCGGCGTCCCTGGTCATGTCCCCTGACCCGAGACCATCCGTACCTCGGTGATGACGGCGCGGTTCTCGCGGACGGGGATGCGACTCCAGCGGGTCGGGCACGTTACCCGAAAGCGGCACGCTGCGGGTTTTCTCAATGGTTGATCATCAAGCGTTCACGGCGCTCGGGAACACCCCATCATCCTGGTACGGCCCCCGGCGAAGCGCGTACGAACGGAACGCGCGGGCCCTGACGCCCGCCCTCTCCCCCGAGCCCGACGCACCCCTCTCCTCGGAGCCCCCGCGCGACCTCTCCTCGGAGCCCGGCGCACCGCGCAGCGGCGGCCGCCGCGCGCGACCTACGCGGTGTATTCCGGCCCGTACGGCTACTCCTCAACGGCGGCACATGTCACTACGCTTTCCGGAAGTTTCGTCTGTTGCCCGGTTGGAGAACTTCATGTCTTTCGCTGGACCCCCGGCCGCCTCGGAAGCTGCGGGGGACGTCGCCCTCGCCCGCAGACAGTCGCTCGCCGACCTGCTGCGCCGCTCCGCCAGACGCCACCCCGACCGGCTCGCCGTCTCGGACGGGAGGACCAGCCGTACCTTCGCCGAGCTGGACGAGGACGCCTCGCGGGTGGCCGGCGCGCTGATCGCGCGGGGCGTGCGGCCGGGCGAGCGGGTCGCGGTGCTCTCGCGCAACAGCGTGGAGTACGTGCAGACGATCTTCGGGGTCGCCCGTGCCGGAGCGGTCCTCGTACCGATCAACTTCATGCTCGGGGCCGACGAGGTCGGCTACGTGCTCGCGCACTCGTCCGCCGTCGCCCTGATCGCGCAGGACACACTCCTCCCCGTGGCGCGGGACGCGGTCAAGGCGGCCGACCGGCTCACGATCCGCGTCGTGTACGGGGACGCCGACGGGTGGGAGCCGTTCGCCGCGCTGCTCGCTCACGAGGGCACCGAGACTCCCGCTCTCCATATCGGCGCCGACGACCCCGCCCAGATCCTCTACACCTCCGGCACGGAATCACGCCCGAAGGGCGCGGTGCTGTCCCACTCCGCACTGATCGCGCAGTACAGCAGTTGCGTCATCGACGGCGGCATGGATCGCCACGATGTCGAGTTGCACGCCATGCCGCTGTTCCACTGCGCGCAGCAGCACTGTTTCCTGGTGCCGGACATCCAGCTCGGCGCGGTCAGCCACATTCTGCCCGGCCCCGACCCGGCCGCCGTGCTTGAGGCGATCGAGCGCCACCGGGTGACGAAGTTCTTCGCTCCGCCGACCGTGTGGATCTCCCTTCTGCGCCACCCGGACTTCGGCCGGCGCGATCTCTCCTCCCTCAGGAAGGGCTACTACGGCGCGGCGATCATGCCGGTCGAGGTGCTCAGGGAGATCGGCGAGCGGCTGCCCGGCGTGCGCCTGTGGAACTTCTACGGGCAGACCGAGATGGCCCCGGTCGCGGTCATGCTCCAGCCGGAGGACCAGATCCGCAAGGCGGGGTCGGCCGGCCAGGCCGCCCTCAACGTCGAGACCCGGGTCGTGGACGCCGACGGCGACGACGTGCCCCCGGGAGAGATCGGGGAGATCGTCCACCGGAGCCCGCATGCCATCCTCGGCTACCTGGACGACCCGGAGAAGACGGCCGAGGCCTTCCGCGGCGGCTGGTTCCACTCCGGGGACCTCGGGGTGATGGACGACGAGGGTTACCTCACGGTCGTCGACCGGATCAAGGACATGATCAAGACCGGTGGTGAGAACGTCGCCAGCCGGGAGGTCGAGGAGGTCATCTACGAGCACCCCGCCGTCGCCGAGGTCGCGGCCGTCGGGGTCAGCCACCCCAGCTGGATCGAGGCGGTCGTCGCGATCGTGGTGACCAAGCCGGGCACATCCGTCACCGAGGAGGAGCTGCGGACCCACACGCGGTCGCGGCTGGCCGCCTTCAAGGTGCCCAAGGCGATCGCCTTCGTCGACGCGCTCCCGAAGAACCCGAGCGGCAAGGTCCTGAAGCGCGAGCTGCGGGACCTGCACGCCGGCCTCGCGGACCGGATCCCGGGCGCCGGCCGCTGACTCGGGCCGTACCGGTCACGGGCTCACGGGCTCACGGGCTCGCGCGCGGGCGTCGGGGGCGTGGTCCTGGCGGCGAGCTCGAACTCCTCGCGCGGCCGCTGCAGCGCGCCGAGCGAGACGATCTCCCTGCGGAAGAACAGGGCGAGCGTCCAGTCCGCCAGGATGCGGGACTTCCGGTTGATCGTCGGCACCCGGGACAGGTGGTAGGTGCGGTGCATCAGCCACGCGACCATGCCGCGCAACTCCCGGCCGTAGATCTGGGCGACGCCCTTGCGCAGGCCCAGCGCGGCCACCGCCCCCGCGTTCCTGTGCCGGTACGGCTTGCACGGCCGGCTCCTGATCGTCGCCAGCACGTTGTCGGCCAGCCGCCGTGCCTGCCGTACGGCGTGCTGGGCGTTGGGCGGGCACAGCTCACCCGGGCGGGTGAGGTCGGGAATGGCGGCGGCGTCCCCCGCGGTGAAGGCGAACCGGGTGCCCTGGATCTGCAGGAACTCGTTCGCCAGGACCCGGTCCCTGGAGTCGAGCGGGAGGTCGCCCGACCTGACCAGCGGGTGCGGCTTGACTCCGGCGGTCCACACCAGGGTCTCGGCTTCGAACTGCTCGCCGTCGTCCAGGACGATGCGCCCGCCCTCCGCGGACAGCAGGCGGGTGCGCAGCCGTACGTCGATACCGCGCATGCGGAGCTGCTCGGCGGTCCAGCGCCCCATGTCGAGGCCGACCTCGGGCAGGATCCGGTCGGTGGCCTCGATGAGGAACCAGCGCATGTCCTGCCGGCGCAGGCCGTGGAAGTACTTGATGGCGTCGCTGACCATGTCCTCCAGCTCGCCGAGCGCCTCGATTCCCGCGAATCCGGCGCCGACGAAGACGAACGTCAGCGCGCGGCGGCGGAGCCGCTCGTCGGAGCTGGACGCGGCGACGTCGAGCTTGCCGAGGACGTGGTTGCGCAGGTGGATGGCCTCTTCCACGGTCTTGAACCCGATCCCCCGCTCGGCGAGGCCGGGGATCGGCAGCACGCGCGAGATCGACCCCGGAGAGAACACCAGATAGTCGAAGCCGAGCACCCGTTCCCGCCCCTCGTGCGGCCGGAACTCGGCGACCTTGTCGGCCAGGCTCACCCGCAGGATGGTGCCGTTGAGGATCTCGCATCGGGAGAGCATCCGGCGCAGCGGCACGACGACGTGCCTGGGCTCGATGCTCCCCGCCGCCGCCTCGGGCAGGAAGGGCTGATACGTCATGTAGGAGTCGTAGTTGACGACCGTGATGCGCGCCTCCGCCCGGCGGAGTCTGCGCTGCAACCGCAGCGCCGCGTACATGCCGACGTAGCCACCGCCGACGACGAGTATGCGGGGAACAGTCATGCTGGGCTACTACCCCTGTCAGACGCTGAAACGCATCGTGACGGTAGTCCCGTTGCTCCCCGTTTCGACGTATATGTCGGTACTGAGCCGGCGGGCCACCCACAGGCCCATGCCGCTGGTGGCGTTCTCCGGCGGGGCGACCCGCCCGGGCGGGGACTCGGGCCTCCACACCCTGCCGTCGTCGTGGATGTCCACGACCAACCCGTCCCGATCGCCCCACAGGCGCAGCCGCGCCTCGGAGGCACCGTGGGTCACGGCGTTCGTCGCCACCTCGTTGAGCGCGACGACGAAATCGCCGACGGCGTCCTCCCGCATTCCCTGGCTGCGCGCCTGGACCGCGGCGAACTCCCGCACGTCGGGCAGGTCGTCCAGGGAGAACGTGAGCTCCTTGGCCGCGCCGGGCCCGGACGGTGGGACGCCCTCCTCGTTCACCCGGAAACGCCTCCCACCGGACATGTCAGGACCGTCCGCCGCGACGGGCCGGAAGTCGAACATACCCCGGGACGACGGCGCACCGACGCCACCGCCACTCGGATGGCAGATCACCCCGCCACGAGTTCCGAACGCAGCTGGTCGAGCACCTTGCGCAGGATTCTCGAGACGTGCATCTGCGATATGTGGAACTCGGCCGCGATCTCGGCCTGGGTCAGGTTGCCGTAGAACCGGAGCAGCAGGATGTTCTTCTCCCGCTCCGGAAGCTCGTCGATCAGCGGCTTCACGGCCTCCCTGTCCACGAGGGTCGCCAGCGCGTCGTCCTCCTCGGGAAGCACGTCGCCGAGCGCGGCCGCGTCGTCGTCCGCGCCCAGGGGCGCGTCCAGCGACAGCGTGCTGTACGCCGCCGAGGCGTCCATCGTGAGGAGCATGTCCTCCTCGGAGATGCGCATCTTCTTCGCGAGCTCGGCGACCGTGGGGAACCGGCCGAGCTCCTGGGTCATGTCCGCGACGAGCCGGTTCAGCTCGGAGCGCCGTTCCTGGTAGAGCCGGGGGACGCGGACGGCCCAGGTGCGGTCCCGGAAGTGCCGCTTCACCTCGCCGGTCATGGTCACCATGGCGTAGCCGCGGAAGCCGTGCCCGAGGCTGGCGTCGTACCCGTTGATCGCTTTCATGAGCCCCACGTAGGCCGCCTGGAGGAGATCCTCCAGCGGCTCACCGCGGTGGAGATACCTGCGGGCGACGTCCCTGGCCATGGGCAGGTGCATCTCGACGACTTGTTCCCGCAGCCGTTCGCGGCGCTCCTGGGCCAGGTCCTCACGGGCGAGCTCGGCGAGCAGCTCCTCGGCGGTCGGCTGGCCCTGATCGTGCGGCCGCTCGGCGGGAAGGGCGTGCTTCGCCCGCGACGGCGGCGTGCCCTTGCGCCCGGTCGTCGCTCCGGCCTGCGGGGGGATGGTCGCTACTCGAACCTCGGCAGCCATCGTGGAATCTCCTCGTACTCGCGTCGCGAGCGACGCCGAGCCGGGATTCAGCCCACGCAGACGGCGCGCCTCGCTACAACTTCGAGACAGGGCCCTCTGCTGGACCTCTACTCCGATATTCCCCCAAATCCGGAAGTATCACCACCCCCTGGACGCCAGTAAAGTTGCCGGACAGGCCTCGCGCGGCGGGGTCTCTTCCCTTCCTGGAGGCGCGAGGTGCCAAAGCCCGGGACGCTGTCCCTGCAGTCCACGGTGCACGCCACGCCCGCCGGCGTCGCGGTGGTCGTCCACGTCACCGGCATCCTCGACGCCACCACGCGAACGGAGTTCTCCGGCTGCCTGGACGCGGCGGCCGACGACCACGGACCGAGCATGATCCTCGATCTGGGCGGCGTCACGTTCATGGACTCGCGGGCACTCGGGCTCATCGTCCACCACTGGCAGCGTGCCACCGGGGCGGGCGGCGACTTCGCCCTCGTCGCCGTGCAGTACCCCAGTTCCAAGGTGATGTGGGTCACCGGCCTGTCCCAGCGGCTGCCGATGTTCGACACGCTGGAGGAGGCGCTGGCCGCCTTCGGGACCGCCAGAGAAGGGCACTGATCACTCGGCGCGGTTGCCGCCGTGCTTGTTCTGGTGCTCGGTGACCAGCAGCTTGGCCAGGTCGGCGACCTTGATCTGATGGTGCTGGGACACCCGTCTCAGCTCGTCGAACGCGGCCTCGGCCGAGCAGCCGCTCGTCGACATGATGATGCCCTTCGCCTGGTCGATCACCGAGCGGCCGGCCATGGCCTCCTGCATCTGCGCGGCCCCCGTGACGACGTCGTCGAACTCCCAGAGGTTGGCCAGCACCACGGTCACCTGCTCAGCGAGCATGGTCATCAGGGAGCCTCCCCCGGCGAAGACACCGGGTCGCACCGCGTACAGGCCGATGATGACGACGGCGCGCTCCACCTCGATCGGCAGGACCAGCACCGAACGCACGCCGTGCCGTACGGCCGTCGCGGCGTAGCGGGGCCAGCGCGCGTCGCGCATCACGTCCGGGATCACCACCGGCCGCCCGGAGGAGAGCGCCTCCCTCGACGGCCCCTCGCGCAGGTCGCGCTCCCGGTCGGTGAGGGCGATGAGCTCGCTGTGGGAGGCGGCCAGCATCACCCGCCCCTCCTGCCACAGCTCTGCGGTGCCCGCCGCGCATCCGGGAACGCCGCGCGCCACCGCCTCGGTGATGCCGCGCAGCACGCTCTCGTACGAAACGCCCTCCGTCACCCTGCCCAGAGCGGCGAGATCGCGGGCGAGACTCGGGGTGGTATCCATGACGGGAACAGTCATTCCCCTCTTTTCAGCGTTAATCCGGACCCCGTCGATGCGCGGAATCCGGTGACGTACCGTCGAAACAAGAGAGGGGGCAAATGTTGACCAACCTACCCGAGCTGGAGCGCGAGCTGAGCGGCCTCGCGGCCCGCATCGCCGCGCTCCGGGAGACGTCCGCGCCCGGTGCCGCGCTCGACGAGCTCGAGGCGGCGGAGGAACTGCTCCGCTCGGCGCTCGCGGAACTCGGGAGGAGGCGCGGGCGCAGGGAGGGCGGCAACCAGCGTGAGCAGAAGCTGCTGCGCCAGATCTTCCGCGCGCTGCCCGTCCCCGTGGTCGTCATGGACGCCGGGGGCGTGGTCCGGCGGATCAACAACGAGACCGCCCGGCTGCTCGGCAGCCCCGCGGGATACCTGCTCGGGCGGCCGTTCCCGCTGCTGGTCGACGTCTCCGGCCGGGCCGCGTTCCGGTCCCACCTGACGGCCGTACTGCACGGCGAGGAGAGCGCGACCTTCCAGACCCGGCTGGCGCACCAGGGGCGCACGCACACGGTCCGGCTGGTCCTCAGCAGGCTGCGCATGCCGGGCGAGCCCGGGGAGATGGTCGCCGCGGTCGCGCTCCCGACCGACGTGCGACTCCCCGAGGCGTCCGGCCCGGACCGGGCCCCGGACGAGTCCGCCGTGATGGTCGCCGCCCGGCGCCACGACCTGCTCGCGCGGCTCACCCGCCTGCTGCTCGACGAGGAGAGCCTGCGCGAGCCGGTGGCCCTGATCCGCGCGGCGCGGCTGTTCGCCGCCGAGACGGCGGACTGGGTGATCGCCGACGTCTTCCGCGACGACGTCCTCCACCGGGCGGCCGTGATCCCACCGGCCAGCGAGCCGGTCACCCGGCTGCAGCGGGCCGTCGAGGGGCTGGACCCGGCGCGCGCGCCCGTCGTGAGCCAGGTCCTGGAGACGGGTGGCGGGACCGTCCACGAGATGCTGGCCGACGACGGGCTGCTGGGTCCCGGTGTCCTCCGGGACATCCGGGCCGGGTCCCTGCTGTCCGTGCCCATCGGGACCGGCCAGGAGATCCTCGGCGTGCTCACGCTCGTACGGCTCCGCGACCGGCCGCCGTTCGGGCTCGCGGACCTCGGCCTGCTGGAGGAGGCCGGGGCACAGCTCGGCCTGGCGATGCGGGCCCAGCGCAGCTTCCAGCGCAGGTCGCAGGCGGCCGACACGCTGCAGACCGGGGTGCTCCCCCGGACGCTTCCGGACATCCCGGGATTCGAGACCGCGGCGATCTACCACCCGGGGTCGGAGCCACGTGCGATCGGCGGCGAGTTCTACGACGTGTTCCCGGTCAGGGACGGCTGGGGGTTCGTCATCGGCAGTGCGGCGGGCCGGGGCGAGGAGGCCGCGTCGGTCACCGCCATGGTGCGCGGCGGCCTGCGCGTGGTCAGCGTGCGTGAGGACGACCCCGGCGCGGCGCTGCGCACGGTCAACGACGCGCTCGTCGCGCAGAACACCGGGTTGTTCGTCATGGCGGCGGCGGGCTTCGTGCACGGACGCCGGGTACGGCTGGCCTCGGCCGGGCACCACCCGGCGGCCCTGCTCCTCCCGGACGGCGGCGTGCGCTTCTCGGAGGGCGGCGGCGTCCCCTTGGGGTTCGAGGAGGGCGCGGTGCCCGCCACGGAGGAGCTGACCCTGACCGCCGGTGAGACCCTGCTGCTCTACTCCGACGGGCTGGTCGGGTCCCGCGACGCGGAAGGCGAGAGCTACGGGGAGGGCCGGCTCACCGAGGTCCTGACCCGGTGCGCCGGCCAGCCTCCGGGCATTGTGGTGAAGGCCATCGAGGAGGACCACCGGGCGTTCTCCGGCGACCACATCCTCGACGAGATCACGATGCTCACCCTCCGGCGGTCCCGCTGACCCCTGAGTCGCTCCTGGCGCGGCCCGCCCGGCTTTCCGGCGGGCGGGAACTTGAGGAGAGCCGGGGCCGGAGGGCGACCGGGTGCCGGGACGAACGCCCAGGTGAGAGCCACAGTGAGAGCCCCAGTGAGCGCCCCAGTGAGAGGCGAGGTGAGAGGCGTTCCCGGAGCCGGTGGTGCGGGGTCGGCGCGGGGCGGGGGACGAACCCGGCGAAGTGCGAGACTGTGGGATTTCCACCGTTTCGGGGGTTTAGCGCGAGTTGGAGCGCGGTAAACTCTGCGGAGTAGTTGGTGCCTAAGACGCAGGCACACCCTTTTCCAAGCACTTTAGGCTTGAGGTGTGCCATGAATATCGCCATTGTTTCCGCGCAGGCCCTGACGTCCGACACTCCCGCGATCGCCCGCGAGCTGGGCCGTGGTCACCGGGTGACGGTTTACACCCGATCCGCCACCGGCCAGGCGTCCAAGGGCGTCTCCATAGAGCAGGTTTCCGCCGGGCCGGACATGGAGCTGTCCGAGAGCGACCTGCTTCCCTACCTTTCCGACTTCAGCGCCGGTCTCATGCGGCGCTGGCGCAGGGACCGGCCCGACATCATCCACGCGCACTCCTGGGCCGGTGGCCTGGCCGCCATCGCGGGCTCAGAAGGGCTCGGCGTGCCGGTCACCCAGACGTTCCATGGGCACTTCCACGGCGGGCAGACGCCGGTACGGCGGCTGGAGTGCGCCATCGGCCGTCACGCCCGCGCGGTCATCGCGTCCTGTGCCGACGAGGAGTCCGAGCTGATCAGGATGGGCGTGCCGCGCCGCAACATCGCCGTCGTCCCGAGTGGGATCGACGTCGAGCGGTTCCGCCGCCAGGGCCCGGCCTTCCCGCGCGGCGAGCGGCCGCGCCTGCTCCACGTCGGGCTGGGCAGCGACCCCGGCGAGATCGCCGCGAGCGGCGCGGCGACCGCGATCGGCGCGCTGGCGGCGATCCCCGAGGCCGAGCTCGTGATCGCGGGCGGGGACGACCTCAGCATCGAGCGGCTGCGCGCGATCGCCAGGGACCACGCGGTCGGCGACCGCATCGAGCTGCTCGGCCCGGTCCCGCACACCGCCATGCCGAAGCTGATGCGCAGCGCCGACATGGTGCTCTCGCTGGCTCCCACCGTGCCGACCGGCCTCGCCGCCCTCGAGGCCATGGCCTGCGGCATCCCCGTCGTCGCGTCCGCGGTGGGCGCGCACCTCGACTCCGTGGTGGACGGGGTCACCGGCTTCCTGATGCGGCCCGGCCGACCGGCCGAGACCGCGGTCCGGATCCGCGAGCTCCTGGGAGACGTGACCCTCCGTACGGCCATGGGCTACGCGGCGGCCGACCGCGCCCGGTCCCGTTACTCCCTGGAGCGGATCAGCATGGAACTGCTCCGCGTCTACGAGCGGACCTGCGCCTGACGTCCGATGTGCGGCCCGTCGGGCCACGGAGGGCGCCGGAGGGCGCGGTGTCCGGATGCTCAACCGGCATGATCCTGTTATTGAAGTGAGATCGGTGCTTTGATGCGTGCATGTCACTTCATGGACCTGGTTTAGCCGTGGCGGCGGCGATGGTGATCGCCGCCGCCACCGCGTGTTCGAGCGCGGAACCCGTGTCGGTCCTGACCGCCGCCGGCGAATCCGCCACCGAAGTGTCCGCCACCCCGTCCGCGGCCGCCCGGCAGGGGAAACCCGCCGCGGGACCGGCTCGTACGGCCTCCGGGGCGGCGTCCTCCTCCACGGGGCCGCGCGCGGCCGCCGTCGCCCACCATCCCCGACCGGCGCGCGAGCGCCGCGCGGCGAACCTGCTGCCGCCCGCGGCGTCCGGAAGGGGCGCCGCGACCAGCCATACCGGCGCGTACCCGGACGGCACCTTCTCGTATCCGGACGACCGGGTCACCGTCTACCCGGAGAGCACCTTCCCGGACGGCACCTTCCCGGACGGCACCTTCCCGGACGGCACCTTCCCGGACGGCACCGCCGCGGAGGGCGCCTACCCGGACGGCTACTCGGGCTACCGGGACGACCGCGGTGACCGTCCGGAGACCGGATACCCGGATGTGTACACGGGCGGCGACGGGTCCGGACGTTCCGGCGAGTCCCCGCTCCCCCTCGGCCAGGCGGACAGCTCGTCCGTGATCCACCCCGCTCCGGGGACCGGAACCGGTGGCACCGGCGGTACGGGCGCAGGCATGGGCGGAACCGGCGGCACCGGCACGGGCACCGGCACCGATGCCGCGTCCGGCACATCCGGCGCGACGGGTGGTACGGCGGCCGGCACCGGAACCGGCACGGCCGGTGTCGCGGGTGGCACGGGTGGCACGGGTGGCACGGCGACCGGTTCTGGCCAGTCCACGACCGGGGCGGAATGGGGCGCGCCGATCCTCGTCGAGGACTTCAACGGGACGAGGATCGACGAGAGCAAGTGGGGCGTCTACGACTCGCCGAACGCCCGGACGAACCCCCGTACCTCGCGGGCGACGAGCGTCTCCGGCGGCATGCTGCGCATGACCGGCGGGATCTACGGAGGCAAGGACCTGTCCGGAGGCGTCGCGAGCCTGCTGCTCCAGCAGTACGGCCGGTGGGAGGTGCGCCTCCGGTCGGAGGCCGGCGCCGGATACTCCGCGGTTGCGCTGCTGATGCCCGAGCAGGTGAGCGCGAACAACTACGCGGAGGTCGACTTCGTCGAGGTCGGCGACATCCCCCGGCAGCTCAGCGGCATCTTCGTGCACGGGAGCGGCGGGCAGCGGGCGGCGAGCTCGATGCGCGCCGACTTCACCCAGTGGCACACGGCCGCCGTCGACTGGCTGCCCGACCGGCTGACCTTCTGGCTGGACGGCAAGATGGTCTGGAACTACACGGGCCCGCTGGTCCCCAAGGGGCGGACGATGGGGCTGGCCCTCCAGAACGACGTCGTCTGCGACGGCGCCCTGTGCCGCAACGCGTCCACACCCGCGACGGTCACGATGTACGTCGACTGGGTGCGGATCTACCGGGCTCCCCAGTGAGGGCGGCCGCCTTCAGCGACAGGTGGAGCAGCAGGCGGTCCCGGCCGTCGGCGAGGTCGAGCCCGGTGAGCTGCCCGGCCCGTCCCAGCCGGTAGTACAGCGTCTGGCGGTGCACACCGAGCGCGGCCGCCGTCTCCTGGACCTGGCCGGCCCGGTCGAGGTAGCTCTCGACCGTGCCCGCCAGGTCGCCCAGCGGCGCGGACTCGGCGGCCAGCTCGGCGAGCTCGCTCCTGGGCAGCCGGGCAAGGAAGCGGTAGACGCCCAGGTCGGCCCAGCTCGCGACCGGCCCGAGCCGCTGGACGTGCTCGGCGATCCGGAGCGCGAGCACGGCCTCGGCCCAGCTCTCCCACGCGTCGCCCGCGTCCTCGCGAGCTCCTCCGATGCCGGCGGCCGTGCCGTACGTCGTCTGGAGGGTGCCGGCGACGCGGGGGGCCTGCGACGCCGGCGCGAGGACGGCGGTGAGCGGCTCCGGACCGTCACCGGGCTCCGCGAGCACGCCACGAGGGAGCCGCCACAGCGCCGCCGCCCGGTCCGGCGCGGTCCGTACGGCGATCGCCGCGACGGGGCCGGTGACGTGGAGCGCGGCGGCGGCCCTGGTGGCCGGGTCGGCGGAGAAGAAGTCCCACAGGCGGGCCCTGCCGGTGCGCGCCTCATGCGCTAGGACGGCCGCGGCGCGCTCGACCAGCGGGGTGACGGCCGCCAGGCGGGCGTCGGTCAGCGCGCCGGAGTCGAGGAGCCACAGGTAGCCGTAGGTCACCCCGCCGTGCCGCAAGGGCACGCACACGCGGTCCAGCAGCCCGGGAAGTCCGGGGATGCCGGGAATGCGGACCGGGACGGTGGACGTGGCGATGCCGTACGCCTCGAAGTGGGCCCGGACCTCGTCGCTCGCCCTCCGGCGCAGGATCGACTCCTGGCGCACGGTGTCGATGTCGCCGCTCTGCGCGCCGTACGCCAGGAGGTGGAAGGAGCGGTCCTCGATCGTGACCGACGCGTCCAGCAACCGGGCTATCTCATCGACGATTTCCTGCATGCCGACATTATTGTGCATTTGTCTGAAAATGCTGTGACGCCTGTCCGTGGACCGGCTCTGAACTGCGGATCTACGCTTGAGCCATGCTCGGTTCCCTACTTCTCGCGGCCTCGCGGAACGCGCTCGCGCGGCGCGTCGTGTCCGGCCTGCCGCCGACCCGCCGCGTCGTCGACCGTTTCGTCGCGGGCGAGTCCGCCTCGGACGCGGTCGCCACCGTGGAACGGTTGGCGGCCTCCGGCCTCACGGTCACGATCGACCACCTCGGCGAGGAGATCCGCGACGCGGAGGCGGCGGCCCTGACGGCCAAGGCGTACGTCACCGTGCTCGACGCGCTCGCTCCGCTCGGGCTCGGGCGCCGCGCGGAGGTGTCGGTGAAGCTGTCGGCCGTCGGGCAGGCGCTCGACGAGACCATGGCGCTGGAGCACGCGCGGCGGATCTGCGCCGCCGCCCAGGACTGCGGGACCACGGTCACGCTGGACATGGAGGACCACACCACGGTCGACTCCACGCTCTCGATCCTGCGCGCGCTGCGCGCGGACTTCCCCGACACCGGGGTGGCGATCCAGGCGTACCTCTTCCGGAGCGAGGAGGACTGCCGCGACCTCGCCGGGTCCCGTGTCCGCCTGGTCAAGGGCGCCTACCGGGAGCCCGCCTCGGTCGCGCACCAGAGCAAGACCGACGTGGACCGGGCGTACGTGCGGTGCCTGCGCATCCTCATGGCGGGTACGGGATATCCCATGGTGGGCACGCACGACGACCGGCTCATCGCGATCACCGAGATGCTGGCCGACCGCTACGGGCGTGGCCAGGACAGTTACGAGTATCAGATGTTGTACGGGATCCGGACGGACAAGCAGGAGGCGCTCGCGGGCGCCGGAGCCACGGTCCGGGTCTACGTGCCGTACGGCGACGACTGGTACGGCTACTTCATGCGCCGCCTGGCGGAGCGCCCGGCCAACGTCGCCTTCTTCCTGCGGTCTCTGAGGGGTAAGTGATGGACGCGATCAGCAATGTTCCGGTTCCGGCCAACGAGCCGACGTACGGCTACGCGCCGGGCAGCGCGGAGCGGGCCTCCCTGGAGGACCGGATCAAGGAGCTGAGCGGCGCGCCGCTCGAACTCACCATGACGATCGGCGGCGAGCACCGGCTGGGCGGCGGTTCGCCCATCGATGTGGTGCAGCCGCACAACCACGCCTCCGTGCTCGGACGGACGTCCGAGGCGACGGCCTCCGACGTCCGGGCGGCGATCGACGCCGCGCGCGCGGCCGCCCCCGCCTGGCGGGCGCTGTCGTTCGACGAGCGGGCGGCGGTGTTCCTGAAGGCCGCCGACCTGCTGAGCGGTCCGTGGCGGGCGACGCTCAACGCCGCCACGATCCTCGGCCAGTCCAAGTCGGCGCAGCAGGCCGAGATCGACTCCGCCTGCGAGCTGATCGACTTCCTGCGGTTCAACGTGGCGTACGCGCGGCAACTGCTGGCCGAGCAGCCGGTGTCGTCGCCCGGCGTGTGGAACCGGCTGGAGTACCGGCCGCTCGAGGGCTTCGTGCTCGCGATCACTCCGTTCAACTTCACCGCCATCGCCGGAAATCTGCCGACTTCTGCGGCTTTGATGGGCAATGTCGTGGTCTGGAAGCCGTCGCCGACGCAGCAGCTCGCGGCGCACTTCACGATGCGGCTGCTGGAGGCGGCGGGGCTGCCTCCGGGCGTCATCAACATGGTCACCGGCAACGGCACCGCCGTCTCCGAGGTCGCCCTCAGGCACCCGGACCTCGCCGGGATCCACTTCACCGGCTCGACCGGGACGTTCCAGCACCTGTGGCGCACCGTCGGCGAGAACATCACGGGCTACCGGAGCTACCCGAGGCTCGTCGGCGAGACCGGCGGCAAGGACTTCGTCCTCGCCCACCCGTCGGCGTCGCCCGAGGTGCTCTCCACCGCGCTGATCCGGGGCGCCTTCGAGTACCAGGGGCAGAAGTGCTCCGCGGCCTCGCGGGCGTACGTGCCGCGGTCGGTGTGGTCGCGGATCCGGGACGACTTCGTCGCCACCGCCGAATCGCTGACGGTCGGTGACGTGGCGGGCGACCTGTCCACGTTCATGGGCGCCGTCATCGACGGACGGGCCTTCGCCAAGCACAGGGACGCGATCGACCGGGCCAGGTCGGTGGACTCGATCGACGTCCTTACCGGTTCGTACGACGACTCGACCGGATATTTCGTGAAGCCGACCATCCTGGAGTGCTCCGACCCCACGGACGAGATCTTCGTGAAGGAGTACTTCGGCCCGATCCTCGCGGTCCACGTCTACGAGGACTCCGCGTTCGATTCGGTGCTCGACCAGATGGAGAGCGTCTCGCCGTACGCGCTGACCGGGTCGATCATCGCCCAGGACCGGTACGCCATCGCGTCCGCGTCCGAGCGGCTGCGGTTCGCGGCCGGCAACTTCTACGTCAACGACAAGCCCACCGGCGCGGTCGTCGGCCAGCAGCCCTTCGGCGGCGCCCGCTCCTCGGGCACCAACGACAAGGCCGGCTCGATCTTCAACCTGATCCGCTGGGTGAACGCCCGCACGATCAAGGAGACCTTCGTGCCGCCGACCGACCATCGTTATCCCCACATGGGCTGACCTTCCGCGGACAGGCTGGAACAGCCCGATCCGAAGAACTCGGCGGTTCCGAACAGGCCGTGAAGAACGTGACGCCCGGGTCTCAACGGCGAGACCCGGGCGTCATACATTACGCCTGGCTTCCTGCTTGATCTCCACCCGCGCGCTCTCGCCGGGAAGGCGGGACACGAACGCGCTGTCCCGCGGAACGATCTACACCAGCGGCGGCGGGTAGCGGTGGATCTCCGCCCGATGACCGGCCGGTGGCGCGTGGGCAAACCCCTCCAGTAACCGTACGACGGGCTTCACGTGGCGCGACGCGGGACCTACCGCGTCGTCTATCGCATCGACGAGGACAGCCCCTTCCCGCCTCGGCTACGGCGACGGCCCGGCGGGAAATGAGCCGGAGCTCCTCTCCGGACTCGACTGTTACCGGGTTCGTCCGCGGTGCTCCGGCCTTCACTTCAGGCCGGGGAGCGCGTCAAGGGCGGAAGGCGTCTCGACGGTGTTTGATCGTCTGGATGGTCACGGCCGGGCTGGCGGCACCCATGACAGAGCCTCGCATGCCGAGGTCGACGTTTGCGTTCCGGCATTTCTCTGACCGAAAAGGTCAACTTCAATTTGAAATCAGGGAAACGTTGAATGCGAATGAAAAGGGTGCGCTGACTGAGGGGGCGGCTCGTGAGTCGCCGGTCGGTGACGGAATGTGCATGGCGCCGGAACGCACCCCCGTGTCGACCGACCGTAACGGGCTGATCCTGGTAAGTCATGCCGCCCCAGGGAGCTTGCGTTGGACGCGCAGAACGGCGATCATGGGCGGCGCCACGACCAAGGTGGTTAACGAAAGGAATTTCCAATGCGCGTTCTCAGTAAGCGAATGGCGACGATGGGTGCGGTGCTGCTGGCCGCCTCCGGCCTCTTCACGATCGGTGCGTCATCGGCGAGCGCGACCGGCCCGTGCGGTTCCGGCTACACACGAGTCGGCGTCTATAACATCGGCTCCCCCAAGGCCGGCAGCATCGAGGTCTTCTACAATTCCTCAAACGGCTACAACTGTGCGCTCACTTACCCGCTCAACCCCGGTGAGCGCAGGTGGATGTTGATTTCCATTGGTATCAGTATCGTCGGGGCGGGTTCGGATCAGGACAATGGCTACTACACGACTTATGCCGGCCCTGTTTACACTTACGCCAAGGGCCAGTGCATCGACCTCGTCGGTGGGGTGGACAACGGCTACGGGCATGTGTACCGGAATCTAAAGAACGTCCATTGCGGCTGAACCGCGAACACCGCGGCGGCGGCCGGTCCCCTCGGGGACCGGCCGTTCCCTTCGGTCGGCGTCGGTTGGCTGGATCTTGTTGGTTCTGCCGCACCGGCGGACGGGTCGACTTCTCAGGCCGGGCGTCAGCCGCGCTCGGGCACGGCCATCTCGCCGAGGAGGGACCAGTCGTCCTGCGGGACGGTCGTGTTGACGATCCGGGGCGTCTCGGCGAGGTGCCGCGGCAGGGTCCGCTGCGCCTCCCGGAAGTGCTCGGACTGGACGTGCGCCGCGCCTGCCGCGTCGTCGCGGAACGCCTCGACCAGGACGTACTCGGTCGGGTCGTCGAGGCGGCGCGACCAGTCGAACCACAGGCAGCCGGGTTCGGCGCGAGTCGCCCGGGTGAACTCACCGGCGATCTCGGGCCACTGGTCGGCGTATTCGGGCAGGACGCGGAACTTCGCGGTAATGAAGATCATTTCATCTGTCTCAACAGGTAGGCGTACCGGACACGAGCCGGTCCGGCCGGGTGACGATATCAGCGGCGCCTGTGCGGGGTCGTCTCCCGCGGTCCGGCCCGCCGAGGCGGCGGCGTTCAGCGCGAAATCGCCCAGTCCGGCACCCAGGTCCCGGCGGCGCCGTGGCCGGCCGCTGTGGCGGCGAGGTGGGCGCGGAGGGTGGCCAGCGCGGGGTGGGGGTTGTCGCGGCGCCACAGGAGCGAGTGCGGGTAGACGGGCATGGGGTCGGTCACCGGGACGCGGCGCAGACCGTGACCGGCGGGCCAGACGAGGCGGGTCTGCCCGCCCATGAAAGTGGCCAGGGCCGGGGTGTCGGCGATGGTGTCGAGGAGCGCGTCGGAGCCGAAGTTGGGGCCGGTCGCCTCGATGGTGAGGCCGAACTCGGCGACGAGGTCGTCGTAGTAGGCGGCCCACTCGGTTCCGGGGGCGAGGCCGGGCATCCAGATCCGGTGCCCGGCGAGCTGAGCGACGGTCACCGACCGGGCGCCGGCCAGCGCGTGGGCGGGGCCGATGAGGAGCTGGAGCGGCTCGTCGAGCACCCGGACTGACTCGATGTCCTCAGGAAGGGGCCGGCCGGGCATGGCGACGGCGCGGAAGGACGCGTCGATCGCACCGGACCGAATGGCGGCGACGGCCTTCTCGATGTCGAACAGCATCACCACGTCGAGGTCGATCTCGGGGTGCGCGCGGTGGAAGCCGCGCATCAGGCCCGACGCCGCGCTGCGCGAGGCGATCATGTCGACGCGCAGCGGACGGTGGCCGGTGCGCACGGACGCGACCGCGCGCTCGGCGACGCGCAGCAGCTCCCGGGCGTGGGGCAGGAACGCCTGCCCGTCGATGGTGAGCTCGGCACCGCGCGGCGTGCGGGTGAACAGCCGCACGCCGACGTCGCGCTCCAGCGCGGCGATGCGCTTGGAGACGGCCTGCTGGGTGACCGCCAGCTCGGCGGCGGCCTCCTGGAATTGCCCCGCGTCGGCGGCGGCGACGAAGGTCCGGACGGTGTCGAGGTCCATCCGGACACCCTATGGATACAACCGCTGGTTGTGACCGGGCGGCCCTGCGGTTGTTTGATCCCCGGGCATGGTGCTCGCTTTGATGCTTCCGATCGCGGATCGGTTGTGCGAGTGAGTGACGAGGAGCGTCGGGCATGCGGAACGGGCACCGGTTGGGGCGGCGGTTCGGGTGGCTCTGGGGAGCGTACGGGACCAGCGCGCTCGGCACGTGGCTCGCCTTCGGCGCGTTCCCGCTGATCGCGATCCAGGTGCTGCACGCCGGGCCGGCGGAGGTCGCGGCGCTGTCCTCCGTGGGAGCTTTGGTGGGCGCGGCCGTGGCGGTGCCGCTGGGCCCGTGGGTGGAGTTCCGCCCCAAGCGGCCGGTGCTGATCGGGATGGACCTGGTGCGGTTCGCGGCGCTGCTGACGATCCCCGTCGCGTTCGCGCTCGGCGTGCTCTCCTTCGTCCAGCTCCTGCTGGTCTCGGTCGTCGTCGCGGCGGCCGACATCACCTTCCGCGCCGCCTCCGGCGCGTACCTGAAGACGCTGCTGCCGGCCGAGCACCTGCTCGTCGCCAACGCCCGATTCGAGTCCACGACCTGGACGACCACGATCATCGGACCGCCGCTGGGCGGTGCCGCGATCGGGATCCTCGGTCCGGTGGCGACGGTGGTGGCCGACGCGGTCAGCTACCTGCTCTCGGCCCTGGGCGTCCGCGCGATGGGCGGCCGGGAGCAGCGGCCCGAGCGCAGGGAGGCCGCGCGCATGCGGGCCGGGGACCTGCTCGACGGGTGGCGGTACATCCTCGCCGACGCGACGCTGCGTCCGCTGTTCTTCAACACCGCCTTGTTCAACGGCCTGGTGATGGCCACCGACGCGCTGCTGGCTGTCCTGATGCTCGGCCGGCTCGGGTTCTCGCCGTGGCAGTACGGCCTCGCCTTCGCCGCGCCCGCGATCGGCGGGCTGATCGGTTCGCGGCTGGCCCGACCGCTCGCCACCCGGTTCGGGCAGCACCGGGTCCTGGTCGTGGCCGGGGTGCTGCGCGCGATCTGGCCCGTCGGGCTGGCCTTCGTGGGGCCGGGGACCGGAGGGCTGCTGCTGGTGATGGGCGTCGAGCTCGGGCTGATCCTCTGCTGCGGGGTCTTCAATCCGGTCTACGCCACCTACCGCCTCGAGCGCACCGCGACCGACCGGGTCGCCCGCACGCTGTCCGCCTGGTCGGTGACGACCAAGGCCTCGACCGCGCTCCTTACGGCCGTCTGGGGTGTGCTGGGCGGCCTGCTCGGCCCGCGTACGGCCATCGGCCTGGCCGGCGTGCTCCTGCTGGCGACCCCGCTGCTGCTCCCCCGCCGCGCCGCGGCGCCCCTCGCCGAGCCGGAGCCGGCACCGAGCCGCGCCTGAAGGCTCACGTGCCCGATGCGTAGTCGGCCCCGGCGCGCGATCTCGCGTGTCAGGGCGCCCTCACCACCCAAGGAGAGAAATTGACCGTCACGACCCCGGCGCTGGACCCCCGGACGGCCGCACTGCTCGTCATGGATTACCAGCAGGGAATCCTGGCCTCGCTCCCCGGCCTGGCAGACCCGGAAGAGCTGCTGTCACGGGTGGCCGGCGCCGTCGCCGACATGCGCGAGCACGGCGCCGCCATCGCCTACGTGCGAGTCGCATTCACCGAAGCCGACTGGGCGGCGATCCCGCCGGCCAACGAGACGTTCTCCCTCCTCGGCCGGCAGCGCCTCATGCACCACGCGGATCCCGCCGCAGAATTCCACCATCGGCTCGCTCCCGAGCCCGGCGACATCATCGTCCGCAAGACCCGCTACGGCGCGCTGTCCACGACGGACCTGGACCGGCGACTGCGGGATCGCGGCATCACCACCCTGGTCATCGCCGGTATCACCACCAGCGGCGTCGTGCTGTCCACCGTCACCGACGCCGCCGACCGCGACTACCGGCTCTACGTCCTCGCCGACGGCGTCGCCGACCCGGATCCGCACGCCCACCAGACCCTGATGACCAGCGTTTTCCCGAGACTGGCCCACGTCATCGACACCGCCGAACTGCGCTCGCTCCTGCGCGGGAGCCATCCCGATCGGGCGAAGACCGGCCGGGCATGACCGTCAATGACGATCAGCGACCGTCAGGGTGATCGCTGTCAGCGGCCAGACGTCGGTTCCGGCCGCTGACGGATCATGTGACCACCTCGCTCCCAGAGCATTCTCCGGCTCATGGGGTCGTGCTCGCAGAGATGAGTGGTTCCGAGAGGCCGGAGACCCTCACCGGACCGCGCCCGCAGCGGGCGCGGCTGCCACTTCGCCCCTGGGGGCAGGGCTGGGCGTTCGGGCCCGTTGCGTGAATAAACCTGGACATGTAATATCCAGGATCATGCGGATGAGCGAGGGTGTGGAGTGGGCGCTGCACACCTGTCTGAACCTGAGTTGGGCCGAGCCGGGCGAGGCGGTCTCGGCGGCCAGGCTGGCGGCCTTCTACCGGCTGCCCGCGGCGTACCTGAACAAGCAGATGCAGGCGCTGGCCCGAGCCGGCATCGTCTCCTCCACACCGGGGCCTCGGGGCGGCTTCCGGCTGGCCCGCGCCCCGGAGGACATCACACTGCTCGACGTGGTCACCGCGATCGAGGGCCCGGAGGAAGCGTTCCGCTGCGCGGGGATCCTGCGGGAGGGTCCCGGCGGAGACCCGGACGTCGACTATCGGGAGGTGTGCGTGATCTCCCAGTCCATGCGCAAGGCGGAGCTCTCCTGGAGGCGCGAGCTGGCCGGGCAGACGCTCGCCGACATCAGGGCCACCGTGGAGCGGCGCCATCCCCACACTCCAGGGAACACCCGCAACCGGTTCGCCAACGTGAAGATCTGAAATCCCACCCTTCTCCAGAGGGGCTTTTCCACGAGGTAATTCTGGATGCTGAATATCCAGATTCACCCGATGTCAGAAGGAGAGCATCTTGATCACGACGCCCGACCACTCCCTGGTGCTGGTCCGCGCGGCCGAGGCCGACGTCCTCGCCGACGGCCCCACCAGCATCATCACCCTCCTCGCCGACTCGGATGTCACGGGCGGCGCGCTGACCGCCAACCGCGCCACCCTGCACAGGGGCTCCGAGGGCGCCCCGCCGCACTATCACCGGCGTGCCAGCGAGCTGTTCTTCGTCCTCGACGGCTCCTTGCAGGCGCTCGCCGGCGAACGGGTCCACACCCTGGAGCGCGGAGACCTTCTGATCGTGCCCCCGCTCCTGCCGCACGCCTTCGCCCCCACGCGCGGCGAGGAGGCCGACCTGCTCGTCGTCTTCACTCCCGGCATGGACCGGTTCGACTACTACCGGCTGCTGGAACGGGTGTACCGGGGCGAGGCGGATCCGAAGGAGATCCGCGAGACCTCCGAACGCTTCGACAACCACTACGTCGACAGCCCGGCATGGGCGCACGCCCGCCACGCCGAGTGATGCAGCAGGACCGAATCCGGTTCTACATGGGCGATATATAACGCAAGAAGCAGCAACATCAGCTTTTAACAGGAAACGTCGCAAAAGCCGGTTGAATGTCGCGTTGACGGCGATCTGCTGCCGATCAAGACTTCTTCCACTCGCGTGCTCCCGCCGGGCTGACCCCCTACCCGGCCGGGCACGCCGGAACAGGAGTCTCTGATGAGGAGTTCTCTGGACGGCAGGAGGGCGCGCCGTGTCGCGGCCGCGCTCGCCCTGCCGCTGGCACTCACCCTGAGCGCGCTCCCGGCGCTCGCCGAACCGTCCCCCTCGCCCGGCGAGGTCGTCCCCGACCGGCAGTCCACGACGGCCCAGAACGGCGTCGCCCTGATGCGGATCGTCGTCCCCGACCAGGCCGACGTGGACCGGCTGAACGCCATGGGCGTCGACCTCGCGGAGTACAAGAAGCCCCTTGACAACGGCATCGAGGTCCACGCGGTACTGAGCCCCGAGGAGGCCCAGAGCCTCCGCGACCAGGGCTTCGACGTCCAGGGCGCCATCTCCGACCAGACCGACTACGCCGAGAACCAGGTCGAGCGGTCCCAGGCGATGCGGTCGGCGGCCGCGGCGACGGCCGAGACGGACACGCTGACCCCGCTGCGCGCCGAATGGTTCACCAGCCTCGACGACCAGCGGTTCCTGTCCGTCGAGGTGAAGTCGAGCGCCACGGACGCGCAGACCGTGCTCACCGTCACCTGGGACAGCGGCCCGGGCACCGCACCGGACTCCGGCGGCACGGCCGCGATGTCGCGCTTCACCGACGCCGGGCAGTACATGTACCACCGGTTCAACTCGCCGCTCTCGGTCACGCAGGCGCCGACCACGGTGACCGTCACCAGCAACCGCGGCGGTTCCGTCACGATCCCGGTCACCAAGTGGCTGGGCGCGGCGCGCAAGGCGCCGGGCAAGCACTACGTCGCCGACTTCGTCGACCACTACATGGACCCGACCGAGGTCACCGACCGGATCTCCTCGCTGGCCCGGGAGTTCCCCAAGATCTCCGAGATCGTGGACCTGCCGTACAAGACGAACGGCTACCGCCGGGCGGCGCAGGCGCAGTTCGGCACGGTCGCGGCGAGCACGTTCTACGTCAGCTCCAAGGCGTACGGGCACGAGGGCGGCAACGACATCAGCGTGGCCCTGACGAAGCCGGAGGCCGCGTCCTCCGCGCTCGGCGTCACGGTCACCGGCAAGGACGTGGTGGTCGCCCTGGCCACGGACGCGTCCGGGGCGGTCACCAGCACCGCCCGGCAGGTCGTGGACGCGCTCAACGGCGACGCCGCGGCGTCCGCGCTGCTGGCCGCCGGCACCTACCGGGGCAACGCGGGCACGGGGCAGGTGGCCGCCGCGCCGGCGACGAGGCTGACCGACAACCTGAAGGCACCGGCGACCGTCTCGCGTGAGCCCTTCCAGATGAAGGCGCTGCGCGTCGGCAAGCGGCGGGACGGCTCGAAGGCCGGCGTGTTCCTCTACTGCCAGGAGCACGCCCGCGAGTGGGTGACCCCGCTGACCTGTGTGGAGACCGCCGAACGGCTGCTGCGCAACTATGCCAGGGACGCGGACACCCGCAAGCTGGTGGACGACCTCGACATCTTCATCGTCCCGACGGTGAACCCCGACGGCGCGCACTACTCGTTCTACGACTACAACATGCAGCGCAGGAACATGACGAACCACTGCGCGGTCAACCTGGCGGACCCGGCGGCGCGCAACTCCTGGGGCGTCGACCTGAACCGCAACTTCTCCGTCGGTTCGATCTTCGACGGGTACAGCGGCGCCTCGACGAGTTGCACCAGCGACACGTTCGCCGGCCCCTCGGAGCTCTCCGAGCCCGAGGCGAAGAACGAGGTGTGGCTGACCGAGAAGTACCCGAACATCAAGTTCGCGATGAACACGCACTCCTACGGCGGCTACTTCATGTGGCCTCCGGGGGCGTACAAGGCGGCCGGGCGCGAGCTGCTGCCGCGGGTGGACTATGGCACGGAGAGCTTCTTCTGGAGCGCCTCCAGCCACATCCTCTCCGCTGTGCAGACCTGGCGCGGCACGGCCATCTGGCCGGGACGCACCGGCCCGGTCCCGGACGTGCTGTACTCGGCGGCCGGCAACAGCGCCGACGAGCACTGGTACAACAAGGGCATCATCGGCTGGGACTTCGAGGTCGGCGCGGACGTCTACAACCCGGAGACCAAGCGGTTCCAGGCCGTGGGCTTCCAGCCGGCCTTCACCGAGGGGCACGAGGAGGCGATGGAGTTCTCCGCCGGCCAGATCGCCATCCTCGAGGTCGCCCGGGCGTTCTCCAGCGACAAGAACGCGCCCAAGTCGGAGCTGAAGGTCACCGCGCAGACCGCCGGGTCCACCTCGTTCACGTTCACGATCGACGAGCCGGCCAACGTGTACTACACGCTGGACGGCAGCCGGCCGACGCTCTCCTCCCCCAAGCTGACCGCGGCGGGGATGCGCGAGGGAGCGCAGCAGATCACGATCGACGCGACGACCGAGGTGCACTGGTTCGCGGCGGACATCGCCGGAAACATCGAGAAGAACTACAAGCCGGACGGCAACGGCAAGAACTACAACAAGGCCAGGGTCGTGGTCGGCGACGCCCGCTGACCCCGTACACCGGACACCGGCCGCCCGCACCGG
The DNA here is from genome assembly GCF_020826795.1 of Microtetraspora sp. AC03309. NCBI lineage: Bacteria > Bacillati > Actinomycetota > Actinomycetes > Streptosporangiales > Streptosporangiaceae > Microtetraspora > Microtetraspora sp. AC03309. Next base: position 32,100 of record NZ_JADDIL010000071.1, read on the forward strand.
CCCGCGGAGCCCTGGGGTATCACCCCGGGGCTCCGCCCCGTACGCGCGGAGGCTCGCCGGCCCCGGCCGTACGAGCCGGACGCGGCCGGGCGGTCCTGTCGATCTCACGGTGGAACCCGTCGACGCGCAGCGGGATCGAACTCGGCCTCCCCTCCGGCGTCGACGGGCTGATGGCCGATACCGAAGCCCGGACGGGTTGTTGATCGGGTCGCGTGACCGGCACTAACGAGGCGTCGTGTGGGGCGTGCGGCCGGCGCCTCAGGTCGCGTGGACCGAGAGCGCCTTTCGCCGGACTCTACTTACAACCAGGGCCCGCAGATGGAGTCTCCATCGACCCGCCGCCCGCAGGCGCGGAACTGTTCGCCGGGCTCGCGGGTCGCCTTGTGCGCCGCGCTGGTATTGGGTGACCCGTTGCTCTGCACGGTGAAGGGTCCACACTGAATCCAGCCGTTCCCATAGGTCGTGCTGTAGTCCATCCAGACCAGATCTCCGGCCTTGGTGGCGCCGCTGATCCTGGCCCATCTGTGCGGGACGCCGTTTAACCAGGCGATGTGGAGTTCCGCCCGCCGGCCGCCGCCGAGGTCCGCGGTGGTCTCGACGGTCCCGGACTTGTTGTAGGCGATGCTGGTGAAGCCGTTGGCTCCGTTTGTGCAGTTCGCTGCGGACGCGTTCGCCGGACCCGCGGACAGGATGACCGAGAGGCCGCCCATCACGAGCGCCCCCGCCGCGGCGGTCGACAGAAACCTACGACCGAACGTCATTTCTCGTCCCTTCGTTTCGTACGAGCCCCCGTCGGGACTCTGGATCATGCGCTTACAGGTCTAACCGCTTCCGGGTTGTGCGGCGTCGGAGCACACAATGCACAATCAACACTGCACAACCGTCACAAAGGTCACAGTTCTCCCGGAGGTGGGGATGCCGCGCCCTGAGCGGCCAGTGGATCCAGGAGAAGGCGCTGTTCAGCGGTTCGCATGGGAACTCCGCCGGTTGCGCCAGAGCGCGGGCAACCCGGGCTATCGGGATTTGGCGCGACGCGCGCACTACTCCGCCAGCACTCTTGCGCAGGCCGCCCGGGGGGAGAAGCTACCGAGCCTGGCGGTGGCGTTGGCCTACGTACAGGTGTGCGGCGGTGACAGCGCGCAATGGGAGGCGCGCTGGCGCCAGGCCGCGGAGGCTGGAGAAGACGCGCGCCTGTTTTCCGGGAAGGCCGTCGACGACTCGAGTGAAAAAAGCCCCTACCTGGGATTGGCCTCCTTTCAGGCGGAAGACGCCGAGCGTTTTCACGGCCGTGAACGAATCGTCGACGAACTCGTCGCGCGACTGACCCGGCAGCGTTTTCTCGCAGTGTTCGGTACGTCCGGGGCGGGAAAGTCGTCGTTGTTGCGGGCCGGCCTGATCCCCAGGGCCCGAACCTGTGACCCGGAAGGCGGCGCGGGATGGCGGACGGTGCTGATGACCCCCGGAGCACACCCGTTGCGCGAGTACGCCACCCAGGTCGCCGCCGCGAGCGGCCGGTCGCCGGACGAGATGTACACCGCGCTCCTCGACGGCACGTCCGGCCTATCCGGCCTGACCGAGCAGCCATCGCCGCAGCGGCCGCTGCCCGCTCCGCTTCTCATCGTGGTCGATCAGTTCGAAGAGATCTTCACCCTCTGCCACGACGCGCATGAACGCGGCCGGTTCATCGGCGCCCTGCTGGCCGGGGCCCAGACGACCGGCAGCCGGACACGAGTGGTGCTCGGCGTACGCGCCGACTTCTACGCGCACTGCGCGGATCACCCTGATCTCGCGGCGGCGCTCACGGACGCGCAGATCCTCCTGGCTTCCATGACGACCGAGGAACTGCGGCAGGCTGTCACACAACCCGCCCGTGCCGCCGGCTGCAGTGTCGAGGGCGCCCTGCTCGCCGCGATCGTCGCCGACGCCGTCGGGCAGCCCGGTGCCCTGCCCCTCGTCTCCCACGCCTTGGTGGAGACGTGGCACCGCCGCCGCGGCAACACGCTCACTCTCGCCGGGTACCGGGAGGCGGGCGGCATCCATGGCGCCCTGGTGAAAACCGCCGAGACGCTGTATGCCGATCTCTCCCCCGCTCAGCGATCCCGTGCCAAGGACATGTTCATCCGGCTGACCGCCTTGGGGGAGGGTACCGACGACACCGCCCGCCGGATCACCCAAGGCGAGCTGGACATCGACGACCCCGATACCCGCGCCATCCTCGGTATGTTCGCCGAGGCCCGGCTCATCACCCTCGGCGACGACACCGTGGAGATCGCCCATGAGGCGTTGATCAGAGGCTGGCCCCGACTGCACAAGTGGCTGACTGCCGACAGGGAGTCCCTGCGCGTGCGCCGCCAGCTCACCGAGGCCGCACAGGCATGGGCGGCACTCGACCACGATCCCGGGGCGTTGTACCGCGGCGCCCCTCTGGCCATCGCTCGGGAATGGGCCGCCTATGACGGCCACCGTGACACGCTGAACAAGCTGGAACGCGACTTCCTGGACGCCAGCATCCGGCGGGAGAGGGCCGAGCACACCAGAGCCCTCCGCCGCAGCCGCCAACTCCGCTACCTTGCGCTCGGTCTCGCGCTTCTGCTGCTCGTCACCACCGGTACCGGTCTGATAGCCGTCCGGCAGTGGCAGGACGCCGCGGCCGCCCACCGGAGCGCGCTGTCGCGCCAGCTCGCCGCCCAGGCGCTCACCGTCGCCGACTCCGAACCCGACACCGCCATGCTCCTGGCCGCGCACGCCTTCGCCATCACACCGACCGTCGAGGCACGCGGCGCCCTCCTGAGCACCTCAGCCCTGCGAGCCCACCAAGGGACGCTCACCGGCCACATCGGCGCCGTCTCCCAGGTGCTCTTCAGCCCCGACGGCCGCACCCTCTTCAGTGTCGGCAGGGACAGAACGGTGGCGGTGTGGGATGTCCGGCGCCGGATCCGGCTGGCCACACTTCGCGGGCACGACACATGGCTGAAGGCCGCGGCTCTCAGCCCGGACGGGGAGGTGCTGGCCACCGGTGGGGAGGACGGTCGCCTCGTGCTCTGGGACACGGCAGGGCGCGCACGTGTCGCCACCCTTGACGGCCACAGCCAGCAGATCAGGGAGATCGCTTTCAGTCCCGACGGCCGCACTCTGGCCACCGCCGGCGACGACCGGACCGTCATCCTGTGGGATACGCTCCGGCACGCCCGCCTGGCGACGTTCAGCGCCCACACGGGGAAGGTGCGCGGCGTGGCTTTCAGCCCCGACGGCCGCACCCTCGCCACGGCGGGCGACGACAGGCGGGTGATCCTGTGGGACCTCACGCGGCGTGTCCGGCTGGCGACCCTGACCGGGCACGCCGAGACCGCCAGCGCCGTCGCCTTCAGTCCCGACGGCCGCACCCTGGCCAGCGCGGGCGGGAACACGACGGTGATCCTGTGGGATGTCGCCCGGCGCGCCCGCCTGGCGGCCTTCAGCCATCAACGGTCGGGGGAGGTCATCACCCTTGAATTCAGTCCGGACGGCCGAACCCTCGCCACCTCGGGACACGATCCGGCGATCCTGCTGTGGGACGTCGAGCACCGCGTCCTGCGCGGACGCCTCACCGGGCACAAGATCAACGTCTACACGCTGGCTTTCAACCCCCGGACGTCCATGCTGGCCTCAGCGGGAGAAGACGGGGCCATCATCTTGTGGGACACGGCGCAGGCCTCGCTGGCCGGTCAGTCCACACGGGTCAACGATGTCGCCTTCAGTCCCGACGGCCGCCTGCTGGCCGCCGCCGGCGCGCATCAGACAATGGTGTGGGAGACGCGGAATCGAACCCTGCACGCCATACACACGGACACATCCTCGGACATCTACGCCCTCGCCTTCAGCCCCGACGGCCGCACCCTCGCCATGGCGGAGGGAAAGACCGGATTGTCCCCGGAAACGTCGGCCGGCACCGTCACCTTGTGGGATCTCGAGAAGGGCACCTCGGCGAAACTCACCGGACACACCGGTGCCGTACTCGACATCGCCTTCAGCCCCGACGGCCGCACCCTGGCCACCGGCAGCGTGGACACGACGGCGAATCTGTGGGACGTGGCCCGGCGCACCCGCCTGGCCGTCCTGACCGGCCACAATGGGCCCGTCAACGGCGTCGCCTTCAGCCCCGACGGCCGCACCCTCGCCACGGGCAGCCATGACCAGACCGTGATGCTCTGGGACATCGCGACGCGCAGACCGCTGGCCGCGCCACTGGTCGCCCACACCGCTTGGGTGAGAACCGTGGCCTTCAGTCCCGACGGCCACACCCTGGCCACCGCCGACGCCGACAAGACGGTGATCTTGTGGGACGTGGCCCGGCGCACCCGCCTGGCCGTCCTGACCGGCCACGCCGACGCCCTCACCACCGGCGTCGCCTTCAACCCCGACGGCCGTACCCTCGCCTTCACCAGCGGCGACCACACCGTCACCTTGTGGGACGTCCGCCAGGGCAGACGTACGGCTCACCTCGCCGGTCACACGGAACCGGTGCAAGCGATCGCCTTCAGTCCTGACCGGCGCACGCTCGCCACCGTCGGCGCTGACGCCACCGTGCTGCTGTGGAACACCGACCCCCAGGAGACGGCACGCCGCATCTGCGGGGCTCTCGGGCGTGACCTCACCCGAGAAGAATGGCGACAGTACACCGAGGGGACGCCGTATCGAAAGACATGCGGCGCTCCGTCATCACGATGATCAAGCTCTCTCGGAGCGTCGCCCGAAACGGGCGAGCAGCGGCCGGTGTCGGACTTCGGAAGGAATCCGCAACATTCTCAACGTTCCTGACATCTCATGAAACATGAGATTTCGTGCAGCGCTCGCGACACTGCTTCTGACCGCCGCGACACTGATTGGACCGCCTGCGGCGGCCGCCACGCCGGTCACGATCGCGTACGCGCAGCGAACACAGACCTGGCAACTGGTGCTGACCGACGGAGACGTGGTGGAGGTGCCAGAGGCGCTCGCCAAGGCGCCCGATGACGCGGCCAATCCCGGTGCGCCGGCGCCGTTCCTGGTCAGTGGGGACGGGCGGCATTTCTTTTATTTCCGGAAATCGGATCAGTTGTTCGTCGAGCGGACGTTGAACGGCAAGGAAAGGGTGGTGTCACGGCGGCTCACGGCGTTCTCGATCAACGAGGAGTGGCCGGTGGTGTCGGACGACGGCAGTTTCGTGGTCACGACGACCTCGGCGCCGGGGGTGGGGGTCTTCGCGGACCTGCGGAAAGGCAAGTCGTTGCCGCTTCCCGGGCGGACGGACGCGTGGAGCTTCCTGGGGTTCAGCCCGGACAGCAAGCGACTGCTGCTGGCAGGGGAGAGCCAGCTGACGGTGTTCGACCGAGGGCTGCGCGCCCGGATGCGGCTGAAGACGCGTCTCGGGTCGATGGCGCTGGCGAATGACCACGTCACGGCGGCGGTGCCCGTCGGCACGTGGCCCAAGTACCGCAAGCTGCGCCTGCTCAATCTGCGTACCGGCCGCGTGAGCGGCACGGTGACCGTGCGGTTGCCGCGCGGGCAATATGTCGACGACCTCGCCTTCGACCGGGCGGGACGCATGATCGTCCGATCGAAGACCGGGACGGGGGTGGGGATCTACCGGATCTCGAAGGCGACCGGCAAGGCGACGCTGCTGCGGACGATCGCCAGACCTGACGCGGAGGTCTGGGTGCTCCCGGGGGACGAGACGTACGAGGCGTGGACGGAGAGGAAGAGCAAGGCGTCTCAGAAGTGAGGTGAGCCCAGCCCCCCGCCGGCGGCACCCGGGCCGTGCGTACGCCCTGGCACTCCAGTGATGGCGACCGCGCCGACGCTGAGGGGGACCGCGGGTCGGGGCGCCGGGTGGCCTCGACCGATCGCCGGGTTCGGTTCGCCCCGCTCCGGCTCAGCGTGCGGCGTACGCCCGCAGAAACGCCCGCACTCCGGCGGTTGTCAGCCGCTCTTCCTCCTCCTTCGGGAGAGGAATGACACCCCAGTAGGACCGCTGCACGATGTCAGTCGAGATGAAGCTCATGAAGTGCGAGGCGGCCTGCGCCGGGTCGCCATGGACGTCGATCAGACCGTGGTCGTTCAGGGTTGCCATGGCGGAGGCCAGTTCGTGACCCACCGCGCGGGGTCCGGCCTCCTGCCAGGCGTCCAGGACCTCGGCCGGGATGTGCCCGGCCTCCGCATGGATGTGCCGCACCAGTGAGAAGTGGTCGCTGAAGTCCGTCATCAGACCGACCCAGGCGTGGGCCAGGGCGAGCAGGTCGCGTTCGAGGTCGTCGGGGTGCGGCGGACGCTCCGGATCCAGGTACCTCCGCAGCCGCGCGAGCTGCTCGTCCCTGACCTGCGCGGAACTCCACCGAATGACGGAGCGGAACAACTCGTCCTTTCCGCCGGGGAAATGGTTGTAGATGGTGCGGGTCGAGACGCCGGCCTCGGCGGCGATCGTGTCGATGCCGGCGCGGGAGTAACCGTCCCGTCCGAAGACCTCACACGCGGCATGCGCGATCGCCGCCGCCTTCTCCGCCCGCCCGCGCCGAGGCCGCGGCGCGCTCGCCCCGTCCTGTGAGCCCGTACTGGTCATCGCCTATCCCTCTGGTCGGCCTGCAATTACAACGAGCGTTTTATTTTTTACAACGACAGTTGTATCTTACCGGAAGTGCCGCGCACCGCGGCGATGAAACAGGACACCGAGGGAGATCGCGATGCCCGACTTCGCCTCCGCGAACGACTCCGCGAACGACTCCGCGCTCCGGGTCGCCGTCATCATCGGAAGCGCTCGCGGGGGCCGCGCCGGCCTGTCGGTCGCCGAGTGGTTCACCCGCTACGTGGGCCAACGCACCGACATCGAACTGGACGTCATCGACGTCGCCGACCTGGACCTTCCCGTGGCCATGCCCGGGTGGGACGGCCTTCCCGCCCCCGCCCCGGAGACCCAGGCGGCTCTCGCCGACGTCAGCCCGCGACTGGCCGGCGCCGAGGCATTCGTCATCGTCACACCCGAGTACAACCACAGCTTCCCGGCCTCGTTGAAGAACCTCATCGACTGGCACTACACCCAGTGGCAGGCCAAACCGATCGGCTTCGTCTCGTACGGCGGGCTGGGCGGCGGCCTTCGCGCCGTCGAGCAACTTCGGCAGGTCTTCGCCGAACTGCACGCCATGACCGTGCGCGACGCCGTCAGCCTGCACGGGCCCTGGTCAGGCCTGGGGCAGGACGGCAGACCGCGCGACGCGGCGGTGTGCGAGAGCGCCGCCAAGAACATGATCGACCAGCTGTTGTGGTGGGGGCGCGCACTGCGCACCGCTCGCGCCGAGCACCCGTACGGCAAGTGACGAGCGATGAGCACCGTCACCGGAACCGGGCGAACCACCGCATCCGCCCCTGCTCTCGCCCGTACCGTCACGGTCGTCGTCATCGGCTCGATCATGGCCGTGCTCGACGTCACCATCGTCAACGTCGCCGTTCATCCGCTGGCGAACGCGTTCGGCGCGCCGCTCGCGACCATCCAGTGGGTGGCGACCGGCTACACGCTCGCCATGGCCGCCGTGATCCCGGTAGCGGCCTGGGCCATGGGCCGTTTCGGCGCCAAGCGCACCTACCTCACCTCCCTGGCGCTTTTCACCGGCGGCTCCGCGGCGGCAGCGCTGTCATGGAACATCGGGACGCTCGTGCTGTTCCGGGTGGTTCAGGGGATCGGAGGCGGCCTGCTGATCCCGGTCGGCATGGCGATGGTCATCCGCGCCTCCGACCGGGAGCGCATGGGCAGGTCGATGGCCGTGCTCGGCATCCCGGTACTGATCGGGCCGGTGAGCGGGCCGGTCCTGGGCGGCTGGCTGATCGACGCCGCGTCCTGGCATTGGATCTTCCTGGTCAACCTGCCGGTCGGCGCGCTGGCGCTGGTACTCGCGGCGCGACTGCTGCCCGGCGGCGAGACGCGGCAGGCGGGGCGGCTGGATGTCCCCGGGCTGCTGATGCTCTCGCCCGGCCTGGCGCTGCTGATCTACGGCCTGTCCACCGGCGGCGAGCGGGGCGACTTCGCGACGCCTGGCGCGCTGCTGCCCACGGTCGCGGGGCTGCTGTCGGTCGCCGGTTTCGTGGCCCGCGGGTTGACCGCCCGTCATCCGCTTCTGCGGCTGCGTCTGCTCCGCGACCGTACCTTCGCCGCCGGCCTGGCCACGGTGACTCTGTTCCCGGCCGGCTACTTCGGCTCCATGCTGTTGACGCCGATGTACTACCAGACAACGCGAGGGCTCACCGCGGCCGAGTCGGGACTGCTGGGCGCTCCGCTGGCCATCGCCGTCGGCACCTCGATGCAGATCGCCACGCGGCGGGTCGACAGGGCGTCGCCTCGGCTGACGGTCGTCGCCGGCATCGTGGTCGCCGTGCTCGGGCTGTCCCTGTTCGCCGTTCAGCTCGGACCTGACACGCCTTACTGGCGGCTGTGCGCGGCGATGTTGGTGATGGGCGCCGGCGTCGGCATGGTGATGATGCCGGCCACCACGACGGCGACCCGCACGCTGCCGCCCGACGACGTCCCCTCCGGCAGCACCATCCTGAGCATCGCCTCCCAGATCGGCACGTCGATCGGGACGGCGCTGATGTCGGCGGTACTGGCGTCCAATGGGGCCGGCGTGGCGGCCCGCACCGGACAGGCCGTCGCGTACCAGCACACCTACTGGTGGGCGGTGACGCTGCTGGCCCTGGCGAGCGTACCCGCGCTGCTGCTTCCACCTCGTTCCGGAAAGGCACTCCCCCATGTACGCGGTCACGCTTCATGAGTTCGGGCCCGCCGAGAAGCTTCAGTACGAGCGGATCCCCACACCGGTCCCCGGCAGAGGACAGGTCCGAATCGACGTGGAAGCCAGCGGCGTCCACTTCATCGAGACGATGTTGCGATCCGGTCGCCGAGTGGGGCCTCATGCCGCTCCCGAACTGCCCATCGTTCTGGGCGGCGAGGTCGCCGGTGTCGTCGGCGCACTGGGCCCGGACGTCGACGACATCTGGCTGGGCCGCCGGGTGGTCAGCACTCTTGAGTCCGACGGCGGTTACGCCGAACAGGCGGTGGCCACGGTCGACACCCTTCATGACGTCCCCGGCCATATGACCGCGGACACCGCGGTAGCGATGATCACCACGGGCTCGACCGCGCTCGGGATTCTCGACAGCGCGGACGCCGGGCCCGGGGACATCGCGTTGGTCACCTCGGCGGCCGGTGGCGTCGGCGCCCTGCTCATACAGGCTCTCCGCCACCAGGGCGTCATCGTCATCGGCACGGCGGGCGGGCCGGAGAAAGTTCGGCGAGCCACGGCGCTGGGCGCCGATATCGCCGTCGACTACCGCGACCCGCACTGGCCGGACGCGGTACGCGACGCGCTCGGCGGCAGAGAGCTCAGCATCGTGTTCGACGGCGTCGGGGGAACCGCAGGCCGCCACGCCTTCGACCTCCTCGCACCTGGCGGGAGATTCCTCCTGCACGGCTGGTCGTCAGGGACCGCCACCCGCATCACCACCGACGACATCATCGAGCACGCGAGCACCGTCATCTGGGCGATCGGCCCCCAGCTGCTTCGACACGCCGGCACCGTCCATGAACTGCAGGCCCGCGCGATCCGGGCAGCCGCTGACGGTGTGCTCGAGCCCCTGATCTCCCGCTACCCCCTCAGCCGTGCCGGCGACGCACACGCCGACCTTGAGAACCGCCGTGCGACGGGCAAGGTCGTCCTCGTCCCACGCTGACCACCCGCGCGGCACCGCCCTCGGTCAGCGAGCGAAGAGCTCGTCAAGGTGCGCGCGCGGCGCAAGGCCGGCCACCCGTCAGCCGTGTCACCGACCTGCCCGGGCAGTACGCCTAGGAGACCTCGTCCGGGCTGGGTTTGGCGGGGCGGGCCCTGCGGGGGGAGTCCAGGGCGGCGGCCTCCTCCGGGGTGGGCGCGGTGCCGCCGAGGTGGGCGGGCTGCCACCAGACACCCTGGGGGATCTCGGGGTAGGTCCGCTGCGCGCGGTCCAGCAGTTCCGACATCCGCCGCCGGAGCTCCGTATTGAGGTCTCCGATCAGCTGGCCGGGCTCCGGGTGCATCGGCTCGCCGACCAGGATCGTGATCGGCACGTGCCTCTGGAGGAGCTTGCGCGGGCGGCCCTTGGTCCAGAGCCGGTGCGGCCCCCACACGGCGACGGGGATCATCGGGACGCCCGCGTCCGTGGCCATCCTGATCGGGCCGCTCTTGATGTCCTTGACCGTGAACGACCGGCTGATCGTGGCCTCGGCGAAGTTCCCGACGATCTCGCCGTCCTTCAGCGCGCGCACCGCCGCGCCGAAGGCGCCCGCCCCGGCCGAGCGGTCCACCGGGATGTGGTGCATGCCCCGCATCAGCGGTCCGGCCACCGGATTGGCGAAGACCTCCTCCTTCGCCATGAACCGGACGAGGCGGCGCGAGGGCCAGGCGGCCAGGCCGGCGAAGATGAAGTCGAGGTAGCTCACGTGGTTGCTGACCAGGACCGCTCCCCCCGTCTTGGGGATGCGCTCCGCGCCCTCGATATTGATCTTGAGGTCCAGCACCCGGAAGAACAGGAGCGCGCTCCGGATCACCGGGGGGTACACGATCTCAGCCATGACTGAACGGTAACCTACGCAACCGTAACCTCCGGACTCACCCCCTCGGGAACGTCCCGGCGTGGCGCGCTCTCTCGGGGCGGGCGGTCATCGAAGGTCAGTGCCCGCGGAACGCCTCCTCCAGCCACCACGAACCCCGATCCCCCGTCACCTTGGCGTGGACGACCAGGGCCTTGTCGCGCGGCCCCTTCAGCCACTCGGCGACCCCCGCCAGGTCCGCCCGCTCGCGTACGGTCACCGCGTCGCAGCCGAAGCCCCGGGCGATGGCCCCGATGTCGACGGCCGGGAAGGTCACGGTGTCCAGCGCGTGGCCGTCCGGGCCGAAGTGGTGGACCTCCGCGCCGTACGCCTCGTCATCGTAGATCACGATGACCATGGGCAGGCCGAGCCGTACCACGGTCTCCAGTTCGGCGACGCCCATCAGCGCGCCGCCGTCGCCGAGCGCGGCGACCGGGAGCCGGTCCGGCCGGGCGAGCGCGGCACCGACGGCGGTGGCCAGGCCGAGCCCGACCGACTGGAACGCCTGGGTGAAACAGAAGCCGTTCTCGTCCGGCACCGAGAGGAACATCGACGGATATCCCATGAAATTTCCGGAATCTACGGAGATGATCCGTTCGGCCGGCAGAAGATCGTCCAGCTCGATCGTGAGCGTCCGGGGGTCGATGCGCCCGTTCCCGCTCCGGTCCTCGTACGGAACGTCGCGCCAGCGGATCTCGGCGGCGATCCGCGTGGCCAGCTCGGCGCCGCGGTACCCGTCACGGGGCTCGCCGATCGCCTGGGTCACCGCCCGCGCGGTCTCGGCCACGTCGCCGATCACTCCGAGGTGGACCGGCCGGTGCGCGCCGACGGCGTCGGGGTCGAGGTCGACCTGCACGACCTTCGTGTCCGGGCCGATCAGCGAGCCGTGCCGTGTCGTCCACATGTTCAGCGCGCAGCCCCAGCCCACGACGACGTCGGCGCCCGCGATCAGCTCGGCCGCCAGCGGGGACGCGAAGCCGCCGCTGACGTCGAGGTCCCACTGGCTGCCCCGGAACAGCCCGCGCGCCACCGCCGACGTGGCGAGCAGCGCGCCCACGCGGTCGGCCAGCGCCTCGATCTCCCGGCGCGCGCCGCGCGCTCCCCGCCCGGCGACGAAGACGGGGCGCCGCGCGGTGGCGAGCAACTCGATCAGCTCGCTCACGGAGTCGGCCGGGGCCGAACCCGGCACTTCCGAGGCGGACGGCTCCGCCGCGTCGGCCTCGCGCTGCTCGTCCGCGAGATCGCGCCGGGCCCGGTCGCGCAGATCGCGGACGGCCGCCCAGGCCCTGCTCCCCTGCTCCCCCGCGTCGGTGATCCGGCTGGACCGCAGTTCGCGGACCGCCTGCGCGACGTCGTCGGGCAGTTCGGCGTCCTGAACCTCGATCGGGAGGTTGAGCAGGACGGTACGACGCCCGAGCAGCGCGGTGAGGAACGCCAGCACCGTGTCCTCGACGACGGTCTCCGCCGAGCCGACCCGGGCGGCGAGCGCGCCCACGGCCGCCACGAGGCCGGGTTGGTCGATCCGGAAGTTGGAACGCGGCGAGGTGGCCTCACCGGCCAGGACCAGCAGCGGGGTGCGGCTCTTCGCGGCCTCGGCGACGCCGGTCAGCGCGTTGGTGAGGCCCGGACCCTGGTGGACGCTGAGCACGGCGACGGTGCCGCTCATCCGCGCGTACGCGTCCGCCATGGTCGCCGCGCCGCCCTCGTGGCGCGCGGCCACGAACCGCACGCCGTGCTCGGTGAGGGAGTTGGTCACGTGGAAGTTGCCGCTGCCGACCACGCCGAAGGCGGTGTCGACTCCGAGAGAGGCGAGGATCGCGCCCACGGCCTCCGCGACGTTCACCGCTCCACCAGGGCGAGGACCCGGGCCGGGCTGCCGGAACCGCCGACGATCGGGAGGGGACCCGCGATGACGACCGCCCCCGTCCGCGGCAGCCGATCGAGGTTGCGCAGCTGGGTCAGGCCGTACTTGCCTGCTCCGAGCAGGAACGAGTGGCAGGGGAACGCCGGGTCGAAGGAGTGCGCGGCCCCGGCGTCGGTGCCGACCGTCTCCACCCCCAGCCCGATGATCGGCGTGCTCTCGGCCAGGTAGCGCGCGCACTCGGGCGAGATGCCGGGGGTGTGCGGGCCGTTCTCGTCGGCGTTGAGGATGCTCTCCTGGTCGTGCGCGCGGGCGTCCCAGCCGGTGCGGTAGAGGAGCCAGCCGCCGTCCGGCAACGGGCCGTGCTCCCGCTCCCAGGCGGTGACGTGCTCGATCTCCAGCAGGAAGTCGGGGTCCTTCGCGGTCTCCGCGGTGAAGTCCAGCACGACGGCCGGGGCCAGCAGCCGGGCGGGAGCGACCTGCGCGACGTCCTCGCCGTCGCGGCCCGTGACCCAGTGGACCGGGGCGTCGAAGTGGGTGCCGGTGTGCTCACCCGTGGTGATGTTGTTCCAGTACCAGGCCGGGCCGCGGTCGTCGTACCTGCTGATCTCCTGGAGAGCGAACGGGACGGTGTTACCGAACGGCTCGGGGAGCATCAGGATCGGCGTCGTATCCGACAACGGCGCGGTGAGGTCCACCACCTCGATTCCACCACCTCGGATGCCCTCCACGAGATCCCGCAACACCGACATGCCCGCCTCCCATCCGTCACAGATCCCCAGAATCCTCCTACAACCGCCGTCCCGAACGCCAGCGTGCTCGCCGGACACCTCGGATCAGCCGATCAGGGCGTACACGGGCCAGCAGACGGCGACGCCGGCCACCGCACCGGCGACGACCTGCGCGGGCGTGTGGTCGCGCAGCATGATCCGCGACCAACCGACCAGGGCCGCGAACGGCCAGCAGATCCACGCCCACGGGCCGAACTCCACCGTCAGGATCGCCGCGGCCCCGGCGACCGCGGCGGTGTGGAAGGAGATCTTCCAGAGTCGCGTGATCGGCAGCATGACCACGCCCATGCCGAGCAGCGCTCCCTGCACGGCCAGGACGGTGCTGGGCGCGCCCGCCAGCAGGAGCACGACGACACCGCCGAGCACCAGCGCGACGCTGATCGCGAGAGGCACCAGGCGCTGCTCGCGGCGGGTGATGTGCCGGTCGTTCGCCTTCCCGCGCGCGACGCGCCACAGCACGAGCCCGTACGGCAGGACGCCGCCCGACACGGCGGCGAACAGGCCCCACAGGAATCCGGTGGCGGCCGGGTAGGTCTGGTGCCAGCCGACCACGACAGGAAGCGGGATCACCACGTGAAAGGGGCTGAGGACCTCGGTGACGACCCGGGCGGTCCGGGACTCGCGGGCTCGCGACTCCGCTGCCTCCACGGGAATGGTCACCGCGTTCCTCCATCAGTCGCCACGGGGCTCCGGCATGCCGGGGACGCCGTCGCGCCTCCGACATTAGCGTGATCTTCAACCTCCACGGGAGCGGAGAAACGGACGCCGTGGACGGCCGAGGCTTGCCGTCCCTTGTGACAGGGCAGGCGTAAAGGGGACGATGGCCCCCCACACGAGGACGGCGGCATGAAGAAGCTCATCAACGATGTCGGTTCGGTGGTCGCCGACACGCTGCGCGGCGTCGCGGCGGCGCATCCCTCACTCCGGGTGGACGTCGAGAACAGGATCATATTTCGGCGGGACGCGCCCCGGCCGGGCAAGGTGGGGCTCGTCTCCGGCGGCGGGTCCGGCCATGAGCCGCTGCACGGCGGATACGTCGGGTACGGCATGCTCGACGCGGCCTGCCCCGGAGAGATCTTCACCTCGCCCGTCCCCGACCAGATCGCCACGGCGACCACGGGAGTGGACGGCGGCGCCGGGGTGCTGCACATCGTCAAGAACTACACGGGCGACGTGCTCAACTTCGAGATGGCGGCCGAGCTCAGCGGTGACGAGGGCGTGGAGGTGGCCCGCGTCCTGGTCGACGACGACGTGGCCGTGCGCGACTCGCTGTACACCGCCGGCCGCAGAGGCACCGGCGCCACGCTGTTCGTCGAGAAGATCGCCGGAGCGCTCGCGGAGAGCGGGGCACCGCTGGCCGAGGTGGCCCGCGTCGGCAGGGAGGTCAACGACCGCAGCCGCTCCTTCGGCGTCGCGCTGACGCCGTGCACCACCCCCGCCGCGGGCACACCCACGTTCGAACTGGGCGACGCCGAGATCGAACTCGGCATCGGCATCCACGGGGAACCCGGCCGCACCCGCGCCGCGCACCGGGAGGCCCGCGAGATCGTCCGGCTCGCCATGGACGCGATCGACGACGACCTCCCCCTCTCCGGGGAGACGCTCGTCATGGTCAACGGGATGGGCGGCACCCCGCTCATGGAGCTGTACATCGTCTTCGCCGAGGTCGCCGCGTACCTGGAGGAGAAGGGCGCGACCGCCGTACGCAGCCTGGTGGGCGACTACGTCACCAGCCTCGACATGCAGGGTTTCTCGGTGACCACGTGCGCGCTCACCGGCGAGCTCACCCGGCTCTGGGACGCGCCGGTGGAGACGCCGGCGCTGCGCTGGGGCCGCTGACCGAATCCCGACCCTCTGGAGTTCCCCTTGGACACGCGGTTCTTCGTCACCTGGATGGAGGAGATCACGGCAGCCGTGCGGGCCGCCCGTGACCATCTCACCCGGCTGGACGCCGCCATCGGCGACGCCGACCACGGGACCAACCTCGACCGGGGCTTCTCCGCCGTGGCCGAGGCCCTGGCCGCCCACCCGCCCGCGACCCCCGGCGGTGCGCTCGTCCTGGCCGGCTCCACCCTGATCAGAAAGGTCGGCGGAGCCTCCGGCCCCCTGTACGGCACCGCCTTCCGCGAAGCGGGGAAGACACTCGGGGAGACCCCCGAGGTGTCGACGGCCGAGCTCGCCGCCGCCCTGGAGGCGGGCCTCGCGGGAGTGCGCAGGCTGGGCGGCGCCGAGGAGGGCGACAAGACCATGGTCGACGCACTGGCCCCGGCCGTCAGGGCGCTGACGCGCGCCGTACACGAGGGGGGAACGGCCGGGGAGGCGCTGGACGCGGCCGCCGCGGCGGCGGAGGACGGCGCCAAGGCGACGATCCCGCTGCAGGCGCGCAAGGGGCGGGCCAGCTATCTCGGGCCGCGCAGCATCGGCCACGAGGACCCCGGGGCCGCCTCGACCGCGCTCATCCTCGACGCGCTCAGGACCGTCGGCTCCCGCTGACGACCGCACATCGGACGACACACATCAAGGAATCGGAATGGTGGGCATCGTTCTCATCTCGCACAGCGACGGCCTCGCCGCAGAGGCGGCCGAGCTGGCCAGGCGGATCTGCGGAACGGACGTGCCGGTGGCGGCGGCGGGAGGCACCGACGACGGCGGAATCGGCACGAGCCTGGACAAGGTCGCCGCGGCCATCGACAAGGTGGACCAGGGCGACGGCGTCGTCCTCATCCCCGATCTCGGCAGCTCCGTGCTGACCGCGCGGCTTCTTGAGGCGCCCGGGGCCGTGGTGATCGCGGACGTGCCGTTCGTGGAAGGCGCGATCTCGGCGGCGGTCGCCGCCGGGTGCGGCACCCCCCTCGACGGCGTGCTCGCCGCCGCCGAGGAGGCCAGGACCATCCGCAAGATGTGACCCGCGGATCTCTCTGGCGCTACTCCCGCCGGCCGTACGCGTGCGGGTCCTGCTGGTCACACTGGCCGTGTTGACGCTTGGGGCCGCGACCCTCAATACGCTCAACGTCTTCTTCGTTTCGGAGAACCTGCACGCGGACGCCCGCTGGTTCGGGACGATCGGCATGGGCGAGGGGGTCGGCGCTGTCGTCGGCGCGCTGGCGGCGGGTCGGCTGTGCCGGCGGTTCCGGGACGTCACGGTGTTCGGCGTCGGCCTCACGCTGGTCGGCGTGGGGTTGGTCGTCTACGCCCGGATCGGCACGCTGTGGGCCGCGGTGCTGGTGATCGCACTCGTCGGCGTGCCGCTCGGCGCGATCAACTCGGCCATATCGCCGATCGTGCTGCGCGCGACACCGCGGGAGTACATCGGTCGCGCGATCTCGACGTTCGGGCCGGTGCAGCAACTCGCGTCGATGGTGTCGGCGATCGGTGCGGGCTGGCTCGTCAGCACGGTCTGGCGCGACTTCGATCACGTCGTCGCGGGAGTGACGTTCGGCCGGATCGACACGGTGTATCTGATCGGCGGGGTCGCAATCGTGATCAGCGGGGTGTTCGCGACTTCGGCGTTGAGGGGACCGGGCGCGACGCGGCTCGCCGACGCCGCCGTCGCGGACGAGACCGTGGGAGCGGACTGAGATCACCGGTCGGCGCCTGCCTCTGACGGTCGGCGTCGCCGTCGGGTTCAACGGCGTCGGGAGCCCCGCCGTAGGGACTGTACGAAAAAGGAGGCAGAGCGTTTCTTCTACGACGGGTTGGTGTGGCGTTCAGGGTCGCAGAGTTTCCAGGTGCCGGCTTCCTTGCGCAGGTACAGCGTGGCGGGTTGCTGGGCGGGACGGGTCACGCGGGCCTTGGCCACATCGCCGGTGACGCGAATGTCTGAAACGTCGATGGGACGTTCGTGGCTGGGGTCGAGGCCGGGGTCGTCAGGGGACGGCACCTCGTCGATGACGCTTTGGGCCTCTTCCGCACAGAGCATGGCGACCATGGTGGCGGTGTCTTCTCGGTCAACCGCGTGGGCGAACTTCTCTATCGCTGTGCGAATCTGGGCGTCGCCCGCCTTCTCCGCTGTTTCGCGGATCGGGGTCGCGCCGGGGTGCGTCCGGGAGAGGGCGCTGTGGACCACGGCAGCGGACACCGCCAGGGCGATGATCGTCGCAGCGATCAGCAGGGGCTTCCGGCGGGGACTGCGGGGCCGTTGGGGTCGCGTGGGG
>NZ_JADDIL010000072.1:0-49323 GCF_020826795.1 Microtetraspora sp. AC03309
GTGGGAGTCGGAGTGGGGGTGTTCTTCGGAGTGGGCGTCGGGGATGGCGTCGGCTTCGGGGTGGGCGATGCCGACCTGCTTACCGTAGCCGACGCCGAAGGGGACGGCCGGGTTGACTTCGGTCGCTCTCGGGACGGCGAGGCCGTGGGAGTCGCCGGCCTGGGAGGCCGCGCGGTGGGAGATTCGACCGTGGGGACGGCGGTGACCGAGCTCAGGTCACCCTCCGGACCCCTCGGCGCCTGCATCCCCCGTACCGCCAGGGCTCCGAGGCCGACGGCGGCCGCGCACCCCGCCGTGGCGAACACCACTGTCGTGGTCCGCCTGCGGCGGCGCCTGCTCGGGGCCGGACTCCGGGGCGCCGTCGCGGACACGGCCGCAGAGGCCGCCCGGGTGGCCGCCGGCGGCGTCGCGGGGGCGCTGATGGGGCCGTGGGTCGGGCCGTGGGCCGGGGCGCCGACCGCGAACCACGCGGGGTCGGTCAGCGTGCCGAGCATGACGGTGTGCGCGTCGGACAGGGACTCCCGGATCGTGACGGCCCGTTCGGCGAGTTCCCGCGTCCCGGCCGGTCGGGCTTCGGGATCTTTGGCCAGCATGGCCAGCACCAGCTCGCGCACCCGCGCGGGCACCGCGGCGGGCAGCGGCGGAGGCGGGTCGTACAGGTGGTGCAGCGCGATCGCGACCTGCGTTTCGCCACTGAAAGGAGGACGGCCGGCCAGGCACTCGTACGCCACGACACCGAGGGAGTAGACGTCGGTGGCCGGGGTCAGCGTGCTGCCGGACGCCTGCTCCGGGCTGACGTACTGCGCGGTGCCGAGAACGACGCCGCTCTGGGTCACCGGCGCGGCCTCCAGGGCGCGCGCGATGCCGAAGTCGGTGACCTTGACGACCCCGGTCTCGGTGACGAGCAGGTTGCCCGGTTTGATGTCGCGGTGGATGATCCCCGCCCGGTGCGCGGAGTGCAGGGCCTTGGCGACCTGCCCGATCACGTCGAGCGTGACCTCCGGGCTGAGCGAGCCGTTGCGCCGCAGGATGCCGGAGAGCGGCTCGCCCGACACGAGCTCCATGATGAGGTACGCGACGCCGTCGCTCTCGCCGTAGTCGAAGACCTGGGCGATCCCCGGGTCGGTCAGCCCCGCCGTGATCCGCGCCTCGTTCCGGAACCGCTCACGGAAGGAGGGGTCGGCCGCCACGTGCTGCCGCAGCAGCTTCACCGCGACCTCGCGGCCGAGGAGCTCGTCCGTGGCCTGCCACACCTCGCCCATGCCCCCCGCGGCGATGCGGGAGGTCAGCCGGTAACGGCCGCCGAGAACGGGGTTGCCGGATGTCACTGACCGAGCACCGCCTGCATGACGTCGTGCGCGATCGGGGCGGCGATGGCGCCGCCGGTGGCGTCGTTGCCCGCGCTGCCGGACTCGACGAAGACCGCGACGGCGACCTGCGGGTCCTCGGCGGGGGCGAAGGAGATGAACCACGCGTGGGACGGCTTGCCGGGGGCGGTCTCGGCGGTGCCGGTCTTACCGGCGACCGTGTGGTTCGGCAGGCCGGCGGCCTTGCCGGTGCCGTTCCGGACGACGTTGATCATCATCGTGGTGAGCTGGGCGGCGACCTCGGGCGTCACCGCCTCGCTCAGCTCATCGGGATCGGTGGTGTCGATCTCGCCGCCGTCCGGGCCGGTGATCTTGTTGACGAGGTACGGCTTCATGACCGTGCCGCGGTTCGCGATGCCGGCCGCGACCATCGCCATCTGCAGCGGGGTCATCTGGTTGCTGCGCTGCCCGATGGCGGTCATGGCGAGGGCGGCCTTGCCCTCGTCCGGGCCGATGTCGCTGCGTGTGACGCTCAGCGGGATGCTGAGCGAGCTGCCGATGCCGAACTTCTCGGCCTGCTCCTTCAGCTTGTCGTACCCCATGGCCATCGCGACGTCGGCGAACGGGGTGTTGCAGGAGATCGTGTACGCGGCCAGCAGCGTCGCCCGGCCGCCGCAGGACTCGCCGTGGTAGTTCGGCAACGAGATGTTCGTGCCGGGCAGCGGCAGCGCGTCCGGCGCGTTCACCATCGTGTTCACGTCGCGGGACTGGTCGTCCATCAGGAACGCCGCCGACGTGATCGTCTTGAACGTCGAGCCGGGGGCGTACGTGAGTCCGATCGCCCGGTTGAGCAGCGGCTTGTTCGCCTTGTCCGCGTCGAGCTTGTTGTACGCCTCATTGACCTTGCCCTTGTTGGCCACCGCCAGCGGGTTCGGGTCATAGGACGGCACGGAGACCAGCGTGAGGATCGCGCCCGTCTTCGGGGCGATGGCGACGACCGCGCCGCGCTTCCCGGTGCTCGCCAGGTCCTTGTACGCGATCTTCTGCGCCGCGGCGTTCAGCGTGAGGTCGACGTTGGCACCCTTGTGCGGCTTGCCGCTGATCAGGTCGATGGCGCGACGCACCACCAGGTCGGGGTGGCTGCCGTCGAGGTAGCGGCCCTCGGCACCCTCGATGCCCGACGCGCTCTCCGGGGCGAAGTAGCCGACGACGTGCGCGAACGGCTTGCCCTCGGGGTACTCCCGCTCGAACCGGAAGTCGGCGTCGCCGGTGTCCACGCTCTTGGCCAGGGTGACCTTGCCGTTGTCGGAGGTGATCCACCCCCGGTCCACGGAGTAGCGCGCGTAGAAGGATCGCTTGTTGCGCGGGTCGGTGCGCAGGTCCTCGGCCTTCACCGCGCCGAGGTAGTTCACGTTGACCATGAGTAGGGCGAACATCAGCAGGCAGGCGAGGGCGACCCGCTTGAGTGTGCCGTTCATCGCTGCATCACCTGGGTCAGTCCTTCGTCCTGGATCGCCTGGGGCGGCGGCTTGCGCGCCGCGTCTGACATGCGTACCAGCAGCGCGATAAGCATCCAGTTAGCGAGCAGGGCCGAGCCGCCCGCCGACATGAACGGGGTGACCAGGCCGGTCAGCGGGATCAGCCGGGTCACGCCGCCGACGATGATGAACACCTGCCAGGCCAGGATGAAGGAGAGGCCGCCCGCGAGCAGCTTGGAGAACGGGTCGCGGGCCGCGAGGGCGGTGCGCAGGCCCCGTTCGACGATCAGCGCGTACACCATGAGGAGGGCCATCAGGCCGGTGAGACCGAGCTCCTCGCCGGTGGCGGTGAAGATGAAGTCGGAGAACGACAGCGGGATCTCTTTCGGGTGTCCCTGGCCGAGTCCGGTGCCCAGGATGCCGCCGGAGCCGATCGCGAAGAGGCCCTGCATGAGCTGGTAGGTGCCGCCCAGCTCGCGGTCGTACAGCTCCTGCGAGCTGGCGTTCAGCCAGCCGTCGAAACGGGCCTCGACATGGCTGAAGATCTGTCCGGCCAGCACCGCGCCGCCCACGAAGAGCAGGATGCCGATGAGCACCCACGAGGTGCGCTGGGTCGCGATGTAGAGCATCGCGATGAACGCGCCGAACAGCAGCAGCGAGCTGCCGAGGTCCTTCTGCATGACGAGGACGCCCAGGCTGACGGCCCACGTGATGAGCACCGGGCCGAGGTCGCGGGCGCGCGGCAGATCGATGAAGAGCAGGCGGCGCCCGGCGAGAGCGAGCACGTCCCGCTTGGCGACGAGGTAGCCGGCGAAGAAGACGACGAGTGCGATCTTCGCGAACTCGGAAGGCTGGATGGAGAAGCCGCCGATGCCCACCCAGATGCGGGCGCCGTTGATCTCCTTGCCGATGAACGGCACCAGCGGGAGTAACAGCAGCGCGAGCCCCGCGAAGCCCGCGGTGTAGGTGAGGCGCTGCAAGGCGCGATGGTCCTTCAACACGATCAGGGTCGCGGAGAACATCACGACGCCGAGCGCCGTCCACATGAGCTGGGTGGCGGCCGAGGCGCCGCCCTGCCCGGTCTGCTCGATCCGGTAGATCATCACCAGGCCGAGCCCGTTGACCAGGGTCACCAGCGGAAGAATCAGCGGGTCGGCCCACGGCGCCCACTTGGCGAGCACGAGGTAGGCGGCGAGCATGAGCGCGCCCAGGCCGAGGCCGTAGGTCAGCATGCCCGCGGGGATCTTGCCGTCGATGCCGAGACCGACGCTCGCGTACGCGCCCATGACGATGACCACGGCGAAGGCGAGCATGGCGAGCTGCGCCCCCCGCCGCTTGGCGGTCATGGGGACGGGGGCGGCTTCCGCGGAACTCACTTACCGGATCCCGACGACGGGGACGGGGAAGCGGTCGCCTGTTGCGTGGAGCCGTCGTCGCTGAAGTTCTTTATGGTCTTTATCCCGGCCTGCAGGTCGTCGACCGGGATGCCACTGCGTATCTGGTCCTGCTGCACCGCACTGAGCGAGGACACCGGGGCGTCGTCGGTGTAGGCGACCTTCTTGAAGGAGACCGGGCCCAGCTCGGCGTCGACGCCGCGGAAGACCACGATCTGGTCTCCCTTGGCGCCGACGTAGTACTGATCCTGGGTCCACTCATAGCCGAAATAGCCGCCGAGCCCGAGCACGGCGGCGACGATCACGATCGACGTGACCCGAAAGGGCCAGGAGCGGCGTTTCTTGGCCCGCCGGCCGGAGGCCGGGGCCTCCGGCGCGGGTTGGTCGTCGAGGTCCTCGTCCACGATCACCGGTTGGGGCGCGGTCACCGTGGTCGCCCGTCCGGCCGGAGTGTCCGGCGGAGCGGATCGCAGTCTGCCCGAGCCCGCGGCCCCCACCACGGCCGCGGCGTAGACCGGCGGCTGGACGTCGTCCACCTCGATCACGTCGGCGACCACGCAGGTGATGTTGTCCGGCCCGCCGCCCCTGTTGGCCAGGTCGATGAGCTGCCGGACGACGTCCTCGGGATCGTCGATCGTGCTGAGCGTGTGGTGCAGGGTCTCGGCGCTGACGACCGCGGACAGGCCGTCCGAGCACAGCAGGTACCGGTCGCCCACCTGGGCCTCCCGGTCCTGCAGGTCGGGGTCGACCTCGCCGCTCCCGTCGAGCGCGCGGAGCAGGATCGAGCGTTGCGGATGGTTGGCGGCCTCTTCAAGAGTGATGCGGCCGTCGTCCACCAGCGACTGCACGAGAGTGTGGTCATGCGTGATCTGGTACAGCTCCTCGTTGCGCAGCAGGTACGCACGAGAGTCGCCCACATGGATCAGGGCGAACCTGGGGCCGTTCCAAAGCATCGCGGTCAGTGTGGTGCCCATGCCCTTGAGGCTCGGGTCCCGGGCCACCATCGCGTGGAGCTGATGGTTGGCCTCCCGGACCGCCGCCTCGATGTCGCTGAGCAGGTCACCCCCGAGGGCGTCCCTGGCATGATCGAGGGACGACATGGCGGCGATGGCGACCGAGCTGGCCACCTCGCCGTGTGCGTGCCCGCCCATGCCGTCGGCGACGGCCAGCAGGCGGCCGCTTGCGTACGCCGAGTCCTCGTTTCCTTCGCGGAGGAGGCCGACGTCCGAGCGGGCGGCGTAGCGGAGTGCGATTGTCATTTGCGCAATTCGATGACGGTTTTGCCGATGCGGATCGGAACTCCGAGAGGCACCGGGGTCGGTCGGGTCACTTTGGAGCGGTCGAGGTACGTGCCATTGGTTGAACCGAGGTCTTCCACGATCCACTGGCCGTCCTGCGGGAAGAGCCGGGCATGCCGGCTCGAAGCGTAGTCGTCGCTGAGTACCAGCGTGGCGTCAGTCGCCCGGCCGATGGTGATTGGCGTCTCCGTGAGGTTGATGACGGTCCCTTGCAGGGGGCCACCCGTGACGACCATCTGACGAGGTTCCCCCCTCTTGGGTTTAGACACTGGTTTCGCGGTTTTGGTTGGCTTCCGTGCGGGTGCGGCAGCCGTACGTGCACCGAACAAGTCTGTCCGGATCACGCCGACCGCGGCAATCACAAAGAACCACAGCAGCGCCAGGAAGGCGAGCCGGATCAGCAGCAGCGTGAGCTCGGACATGGACCGTCTGTCTACCCCTAATCGCGCCGGAACACCAGGGTCGTGCGCCCCAGTGTCACCCTCGTCCCGTCCTGCATCTCGATCCTGCGGATCGGCTGCCCGTTGACGAAGGTGCCGTTCGTGGACCCCAGGTCGACGAGGACGACCTGCTGCCCTTCTACACGTAGTTCGGCATGATGCCGTGATACGCCCGGATCGACCAGTCGAAGATCACAATCGGTGCCGCGGCCGAGCAGCGTCACCGGTGTGGTCAATTCGTAGGACCTCTGGCCCTGCGGGTCGTCCTGGGTCGAGACGAGCAGCCGTGGCCGGCCGCCGAACGCCCCGGGTCGCCCGGCGGGCAGATCGCTCACCGGTTGCCGGATCTCGTCCTGTTCCACCGTCGCGCCACGGATGACGCCCGACCGGATCCGGAACAGCCCGACCGCGAGGTCGTCGGCGGTCTCGAAACGCACCCGGACGGGTCCTACGAATGAGTACCCCTGCTCCTTGGCGTACTCCCTGGCGAGGTTGGCCAGTTCGTGGCTGATGCTGTCGGCGTACACCTCCAGCCGCTCGCTGTCGGTCGTCGACAACTCCACCACGAAGTCGTTCGGTACGAGCGTGCGACCCTGGGCGACGATCGCGGCCCGCTCGTCCATCTCTCGCTGGACGGCGCTGGCGACCTCGACCGGCTGAAGGTCAGACTTGAACGCCCGTGCAAAGGCCCCCTCAACCAAGCCTTCGAGCCTGCGCTCGAAGCGCTGAAGGACTCCCACCGGGTACCTCCCTTCCTCCATCGTCTAGAGGGATCGTATCCGGGTTCGTAAGTATCGGCGGTTACGTGCTAACCTTTCCAGGCGCCCAGCGATGGGGGCACCCGCAAGGGGCAAGTGGCGGAATGGCAGACGCGCACGGTTCAGGTCCGTGTGTCCGAAAGGACGTGGGGGTTCAACTCCCCCCTTGCCCACGAACGGTTGGGGTCGGCTGGTCGGAAGCAGAGCTTCCTTCCCATCCGGCCCCTTCGTTGTATCTACCGGGGGGACGACCCCCCGAACCCCCCGATGTGAGGGGCTGCGCCGACTGCGCCGCCCTTCGGTGACCGGGGCGGTGGAGAAGCGCTCGGTTCTGTGTGGCACGGAACGGCACCCCCTTCGGTCGGAGTACGGGTCAACGTAGCGGGTGGGCGGCCGTCGCAGAACCCGGAAACCGGAACGCGTGCCTTCCCGATCCCGGCCGGTGCCGGGCCCTCGGATTCTCCGGCTCATGACTTTCGATCCGCTTGCAGACAGATGATCAGCGTTCTTTGCTTTGTGTCTCATTATGTGACCATAACTGTCTTAGTTTGCGAGATGGTTCATATGCTGCCCTCATGAGGACTCCCAACCGCTGGATCATGCTGAGCCTCGGTGTCGCCGCCCAAGGCGCGGGCTGCGTGTTCATGTACGGCCTGCCGTTCCTCCTGCCCGCCTTCCAGGAGGAGAAGGGTCTGACCCTTCCTCAGGCCGGACTGCTCGTCGGCGCCCCGAGCGCGGGCATGCTCTTCACCCTGATCGCCTGGGGCTGGGTCGCCGACCGGTACGGCGAGCGGCTCGCGATGACCGCCGGTCTCGGGCTCGCGGCCGGATTCCTCGCCGCCGCCGCGTTCGCGGGGCACCCGGCCGTCCTCGCGGTGCTGCTGGCGCTCGCCGGCGCCTCGGGGGCGTCGGCGAACGCGGCCAGCGGCCGGGTGGTCCTCGGTTGGTTCCCCAAGGAGCGGCGCGGCGTCGCGATGGGCTGGCGGCAGACGGCCCAGCCCCTGGGCGTCGCCGTGGCCGGGATCGTCACCCCTGCCGTGGCGCATGTCACCGCCGCGCTGCTCGTCATGGCCGCGATCTGCCTGGCCACCGCGGCCACCGTGGGCCTGATGGTGGTGGACCCGCCCCGGCCGCCCGCCGCGCCGGGCACGCGGACCGCGTCGCCGTACGGCATGGCGGCTCTGTGGCGGGTGCACGGCGCCAGCATGTTGCTCGTCGTCCCGCAGTTCGTGACCGCGGGCTTCGCCGTCACCTATCTCGTGTCGGCACGGCACTGGGATCTCGGCACGGCCGCCCGGGTGGTGGCGATGGCCCAGTTCGCCGGGGCGGCGGGGAGGCTGCTGTGCGGCCGCTGGTCGGATCTGGCCGGCAGCCGGGTGGGACCGATGCGCCGGCTGGCTCTGGTCAACGGAGCGGTGATGATCCTTCTGGCGGTGGCCGCACAGGCCGGAAACGGCCTCAGCGCGCCTTTTCTGGTGGCCGCCCTGGTGATCTCGATGAGCGGCAACGGACTGGCCTTCACGGCCGTCTCAGAGCTCGCGGGCTCGTCCTGGGCGGGGCGGGCGCTGGGCGCGCAGAACACCGCGCAGAACGTTGTCGCGGCCGCGACCCCGGGCGTGATGGGACTGTTCATCTCCGGATCCGGGTTCGCGGCCGCCTTCGCCGTGGCGGGAGCGCTCGCGCTCGCCGCCGCCGCGGCGACTCCGTCAGGAGGCTAGGAGCTGGCCGATGAGGGCGGGCAGGCTGACCATGCCGACCACCATGCCGCTCGCGTCGGTGACCAGGCCGAGCTGGGCGTGGGCCTCCTGCAGCACGGCCACCGCGTCCGAGATGCTGGTGTCCGCGGCGAGCCGGGGAGCGGGCGTGGCCAGCTCCTCCGGGCGCCGTCCCGGCTGCATGAGCGTGTCCCGGACGTGCAGCACGCCCACGACGGACTCAGGGGAGACGACCAGCATCCGCAGGTCGCCGGTCGCCGCGGCGGTGTCCCGTACGACCTGGTCGTCGGCGCCGGCGGGGACCGTGGCGGCGTGCTCGATCGGCACCATGAGCCGCTCCACCGGTAGCAGGTGGACACGCAGCGCCCGGGTGAGCAGGTTGTGCTCGTCCCGGTCGAGCATGCCCATCCGCCCGGACTCGGCGACCAGCAGGGCGAGCTGGTGGGGCGTGCGGGTGGTGGCGAGCTCGTCCTTGGGGTGGACCTTGAACAGCCGCAGCAGCCCGTTCGTCATGCCGTTCAGCGCCGCGAGCACGGGCCGGACGAGCCGCGAGAAGCCGCGGAACGGCAGCGCGAGGCCCATCGCCGCCTTCTCGGGGTGGGTGAGCGCCCACGACTTGGGCGCCATCTCCCCCACGACCATGTGCAGGAAGGTCACCAGGGCGAGCGCGATCACGTACGCGACGGGCGTCCGCGCGGACTCCGGCAGCAGAACGAGGATCGGTTCGAGCAGGTGCTCGATGGCCGGTTCTGCGACCATGCCGAGCCCCAGGGAGCACAGCGTGATGCCGAGCTGCGCGCCCGCGAGCATCAGCGAGAGTTCGCGCGCGCCGCGGACGGCCGCCCGCGCGGTCAGCTTCGTGAACCGGCCGCCGGAGGCGGCGAGTTCTTCGAGCCGGTGCCGCTTGGCCGACACCAGGGCGAACTCGGCGGCGACGAAGAAGCCGTTGGCCACCAGCAGCACCACGCCGAGGAGGATGGCCGCTATCTCGTTCACGCGGACCGCTCTCCCTGGAACAGGGCCGAGAACAGGCCGGGGGCGTAGTCACCGGGGTGACGGTGGGCCGCCGTGTCGGTGGCCGGCTCCTCGTCCTCCGCGGGGGACGTCTCGTCGCGGAGCGAGAGCCGTACCCACCCGGGGACGCGGCGTTGCAGGGACAGCACGGTGAGCACGGCCAGCTTCTCGTCGGATTCGGTGAAGGGATCGGATTCCTGCTCGACGGGCACGGTGACCTCGTCGCCGGGCTCGGTCATCCGGCCCAGTGACGCGAGGACTAGGCCGGCCACGGTCTCGTAGTCCTCGCTCTCGGGGAGCCGGACGCCCGTGGCGCGCTCGACCTCGTCCAGCCTGAGCGTGGCGGGTACGTCCCAGGAGCCGTCGTCGTGAGGGACCACGCCGAGCGGTTCGGGGTCGTTCTCGTCGACCAGTTCGCCGACGAGTTCCTCGGCGAGGTCCTCGACGGTGACGATCCCGGCCAGTCCGCCGTACTCGTCGATGACGCACGCGAACGTGTCGTCAGACGCGCGCATCCGCTGGAGCACCGTGGGCAGCGGCAGCGTGGCGGGCACGAACACCGGCGCGCGCATGACGGCGGACAGCGGCTCGTTCTCGTGCGGTCCGTCCTTGAGGATCTCGCGCAGTCCGGTGACGCCCACGACGTCGTCGCCGTCGGTGCCGAGCACCGGATAGCGCGAGTGACCATGGTCGCGTACGGCGTCGAGCAGATCGCGGACGGTGCGGCCGGCACGGAGCGAGACCACGCGGGGACGGGGGACCATCACGTCCTCGGCCGTACGGTCGCCGAAGGAGAGCGCGCGTTCGAGCAGCTCGGCCAGCCGCGGGGGCAGCTCGCCCGCGGCGGCCGACTCGGCCACGATGCGGGACAGCTCCTCGGGCGTGGCGCCGTGCTCCAGCTCCTCCACGGGCTCGATCCCGGCGAGCCGGACCAGCCGGGTCGCCGCCGAGTCGAACAGGTGGATCAAAGGGCCGGCGACCTTCAGGTAGATCAGCGTCGATCGGGCCAGGAACTTCGCGACGGGCTCCGGCCGGGCGATGCCGAGGTTCTTGGGAGCGAGCTCGCCGAGGATCATCTGGACGATCGTGGCGATCGCGATGCCCAGTGCCACGGAGAGGCCGGGGACGACGCCGGCGGGGACGCCCAGGTCCCGCAGCGGGTCCCGGATGACGTCGGAGATGGCCGGCTCGGCGATGAAACCCACCAACAGGGTGGTGACGGTGATGCCGAGCTGGGCTCCGGAAAGCATGAACGACAGGCGCCCGGTGACTTCGAGCGCCCGCTCTGCGGCGGGATCACCCTTCTGTTCGCGGAGGACCGCCCGGTCCGCCGCGACGAACGCGAACTCCTGCGCGACGAAGTATCCGGTCGCGAGGGTGAGGACGAGTACGGCCAGAAGGCCGAGGGCGATGCTCATCGGGCGCCTGCCCGGGGGCGGTAAGATCCCGTGCCTGGGCACGGGCAGGTACTCCACGAGTCCGAAGCGGACACGACCGTCCTTTCAGGTAGGGGTCTACCACCGTAACGGCTGAATGTGCCGAAGTGTTTCCAGCAGTGCCTTTATTGAGGTCTTAGGGCACTTCTGGGTACGTTCCACAGGAAACCTTGATGTCACGCCTGCGCTCTCATGGGTTTACGGCATGGTTGACGGCAGGACGCTGAGCGGCAGGGGGAGAAGACGTGGCCGAGGACGACGACCCGACCCGGGCCATCCGCAAACCCGGAGTCGCACGCCCCCCGGTTCCCGGCATTCCACCCGCGCAGCATCCGGTGCCCCCTCTGCGAGGGTCCGAGCCGCCGCCCGCGCAGGACGCTCCGTCCTCGCGCCGCGGTTCCTCCAAGGTGTACGGCAAGCCGCGCTCGGGGCAGAGCCCCGTGCGTCCCCTGCCGGCCGATCGCACGGTCGCGGACCATTTCCCCCCGCGGAAGCCCAGGCGGATCGGCCGGACGATCATCAAGGTCGTCGCGGGTGTGCTGGTGGTCCTCATCATCGCCGCTATAGCCGGATATTTCTGGATCGGTTCCAAGCTGCAGCCGGTGGAGTCCCTGGCCGACTACTCCGGACGGCCCGAGGCCACACCCGGCCAGGACTGGCTCCTCGTCGGCTCCGACAGCCGGGAGGGCCTGTCGGCCGCCCAGCGCAAGAAGCTGGCCACCGGCAAGGCGGTCGGCAAGCGCACGGACACGATGATGCTGCTGCACATCCCCGACGGGGACGGGCGGCCCACCCTCGTCAGCCTCCCCCGCGACTCCTACGTCCCGATCGAGGGCCACGGGAGCAACAAGCTGAACGCCGCGTACGCCTTCGGAGGGCCCGAGCTGCTGGCCAAGACGGTCGAGCGGGTCACCGGCATCCGGATCGACCACTACATGGAGATCGGATTCGGGGGATTCGTCGGCATCGTCGACGCGATCGGCGGGGTCAACATCTGCGTGAAGCAGAACATCACGGACTCCAAGGCCGGCATCAACCTGAAGAAGGGCTGCCAGGACATGGACGGGGGCACCGCCCTGGGCTACGTCCGTACCCGGGCGACCGGCAACATCCCCGACTTCGAGCGGACCCAGCGGCAGCGCCAGTTCTTCTCGGCCGTGGTGCAGAAGGCGGCGAACCCCGGCACCCTGCTCAACCCGTTCACCTCGGTGCCCCTTGGCCTGAGCGCGGCGGAATCGGTGGCCGTCGATCCCGGGACCGGCCTGTACGACCTGCTGTCGGTCGGCCTCGCGATGAAGGACAGCCCGATCGCCACGGGCGTCCCGGTCAGCGGGTTCCCCACGATCGGCGGTCAGTCGGTCGTCAAGTGGGACTCCGCGAAGGCCAACCGCCTGTTCGAGGCGCTGGCCCAGGACAAGCCCGCTCCGAAGGACACCATCACCAAGTAGCCCGAGCGGCCGGAGCGGGCGCGCCGACCGCTCCGGGCGAGGCTCTCCGGGCCGTGCTCACCCGGTCGACGCGCTGGCGGCGACCGTCGCGGCGATGGTTCCCGCCAGAACGGCGGCGTGGATGGAGGCGATCGTCTTCTTCACCGCCGCGCCGGCCCACTCGCCCTCGGCGATCTCCTTGATCCGCTTCCCGGGGGCGTCGGGGAACGCCTTGCGATCGAGCTTCGACGCGTGCAGCACCGCGATGAGCACGGCCGTGCGCTCGTCGGGATCCTCGCCGCCGAGCACGCGCTCGACCCGCTGCCGGATCTCCAGCTCCGGGGCCGGGTCGTGCTCCGGGTAGCGGGTCGAGGGGAAGATACCGAGGATCCTGGTCCGCTCCTCGGACAGGACGCCGTGCTCGGCCAGGCGGGCCAGCAGGCGGCCGCGGAGCTTCCTGGAGTCGAGCTTGCCGACCCACCACTCCGGCTTGCGTTCCCTGGTGTCCCCGGCGATCCGGGCGAGGGCCGCGTCCAGCTCATCGTCACCGAGCGGGGTCGCGTCCTTCGCCACGACCTTCGTGCCGTCCAGATCGATGCGGCCGTTCACGGCGAGCTCGGCCAGGACGGCGCCCGCGACCGCGGCGTCCAGCTCGACCGAGCCGATCTGGGGCTTTCCGGTGTCCTCACGGTAGGCGAGAAGCAGGACCTCTTCGGCGATTGTCGTCGTCACGCCCTCGACCATACGGCGGCGCGGAATCCGGGAAGCGCGATGTCGGCCACAATGTCCCCTTATGGGGATTTCTCAGGAACTGCACGCCATCGGCCGTCCGCTGCTGGAGGCCCAGCTCGCGCATCCCACCGTGCGGGGCATCGCGCGAGGTGACCTGCCTGACGAGGTCTTCCGCTCGTGGCTGGAGCAGGACTACCTCTACCTGCTCGACTACGTCCGGGTTTTCTCCCGGCTGGCCTGGCAGGCGCCCGACGCCCACCTCGGAGTGCTGGTCGATCTCGCGTACTCGACCTGGCACGAGGAGCTGGACCTCCACCGGTCCCTCTCCGCGGACTTCGGCGCCGACCTGGGCGGCGCCGTGAAGGGGCCCGCCTGCGCCGCGTACACGGCGTTTCTGCTGGAGTCCGCCGCCGACTACGGAAACGGACTGGCGGCGCTGTATCCCTGCATGTGGGGCTACTCGACGCTCGGGCGGATCCTCGCGGAGAACCCGCCGGCCGAGCCGCGCTACAAGGCGTGGGTGGACACCTACGCCGACCCCGGATTCGCCGCGCTCTCCGACCGGATCGCCCAGATGATCGACGACGTACGGCCCGAGCGCGCGGAGGAGTTCTTCGTCGAGGGGATGCGGCACGAGCTGGCCTTCTGGGACGTGCCGTAGCGTTTGTCCACAGCCTGTGGACGAGCGGCCGGTAGTGTGAGGGCATGCCGGAGCTTCCCGAGGTGGAGGCGCTCGCCGAGTTCCTGGGCGAGCGCGCCGTGGGCCGCGTGATCGCGGCGGTCGACGTGGTCGCCTTCCAGGCGTTGAAGACCGTGGACCCGCCGGTCGGCGCGCTCGGCGGGCTGACCGTGACCGGCGTGGCCAGGCACGGCAAGTTCCTCGACCTCGACTGCGACGGTGTGCACCTCGTCACGCACCTCGCCCGCGGCGGATGGCTGCGCTGGCGGGAGGACCTCACGGGCGCGAAGCCGGTCCGCCCCGGCAAGAGCCCGCTCGCGGTGCGGGTGCGGCTCGCGCCGGACGGCGACGGCCGGGCCCCCGGCTTCGAGCTCACCGAGGCGGGCACGCAGAAGCGCCTCGCGGTGTACGTCGTTCGTGATCCGGCCGAGGTCCCCGGGATCGCGAGCCTGGGCCCCGATCCGCTGGCCGACGATTTCACCCCGGACGCGCTCAAGGCGATCGTGGCCGGCGGCCGCACTCAGATCAAGGGGCTGCTCCGGGACCAGAAGGTGATCGCGGGCATCGGCAACGCGTACTCCGACGAGGTGCTGCACGTCGCCCGCATGTCCCCGTTCAAGATCGCCGGAACGTTGACGGACGCCCAGATCGCCGAGCTGCACGAGGCGATCGTCACGACGCTCCGGGACGCCGTCGGGCGGGCTCGGGGGCTGGCCGCCAAGGACCTCAAGGCGGAGAAGAAGTCGGGCCTGCGCGTGCACGGCCGTACCGGCGAGACGTGCGAGGTCTGCGGCGACACGATCAGGGAGGTGTCGTTCGCCGACTCCTCCCTGCAGTACTGCCCCACCTGCCAGACCGGCGGCAAGCCGCTCGCCGACCGCCGCCTGTCCAAGCTGCTGAAATAGCGCGGAAAGCCGGGGAAGCCGGGGGTCGGATCAGGGATCTCCCTGATCCCCTCCGGAGCCGTTCCGCGCGAAGATGGGACGACCCCGCCCCGGCGCGCGGGAGCGGCACGGACCGACTGGGGAACGGCATGGCGAGCGCGAGTGTCATCGACGACTACGTGACGGGGCTCGCCCGTTCCCTGCGCGGTCCCTGGCGGGTCAAGCGGGACCTGATGGCCGAGGCGCGCGACGGCCTCGTGGACGCCACCGAGGCGCTGGAGGCCGACGGCCTGCCCCGATCCGAGGCCGAGCGGCTGGCGGTCGAGGAGTTCGGCGCGATCGGCGAGATCGCCCCCGCCTACCAGGAGGAGCTCGCCGTCGGACAGGGGCGCCGCACGGCGCTGCTGCTTTTCCTCAGCGTCCCCCTCACCACGCTGATGTGGAGCGTGATCTGGCAGAACTACCCGGCCGATCCGGCCGCGGCGATGGCGCAGTGGCCCGGCTGGTTCGGCCCCGTCTCGCGTGTGGTCGACTACTCCGGGATCGCCGTCGGGCTGCTCGGGGCGGTGGCGCTGGTCGTCGTCGGGCCGGCACGGCGCAGGGTGCGGCGTCCCTTGCTGGTCACCCGGGCGCTGGGCGTGCTCATCTGGGTCAAGGTGCCGGTGGTCGGCGTGCTGTCGTTCCTGCTGTCCTCGGCTTCCGCGATCGACGTCACGGTGTACGCGCCCGGTGTCGTCGCGACGCTGCTCACCGGCGCCGTCACCCTGTGGCAACTCCACAGCGGGACGCGGTGCCTGATGGCCAGTTCCCGCGTCTCCGGCTGATCGTGGGGACGGGCTGATCGCGGGGAACGGCGTTATTGGGTGCGCGGCTCCAGCACGCTGCCGATCGCGGCGGTGAACTCCCGCCAGGCCGACCGCTCGCCCGCGAGAGCCGTACGACCGGTCGGGGTGAGCCGGTAGGTGCGGCGCTTGCGCCCGCCGACGGTCGCCCACTCGCCGGCGAGATAGCCGGCCCGCTCCAGCCTCCTGAGGGCGGGATAGACCGTGCCGGTCGGCACGGCGAGCGCTCCACCGCTGCGTTCCTGGAGCGCCTCGATGATCGCGTAGCCGTGCAGGGGCTCGTGTTCCAGCACGGAGAGCAGCAGGGCGTCCATGTGTCCATGGAGCGCGTTGGTGTTCACGGCCTCACCCTAATCCCTGTGTCTTTCTTGCCATCCTACATGTAGGCTCTCTATATGTAGAGAGGCATAACAAGGGAGTTGGGACATGGACGTGCTCGATCTGGCGCGGGCGCAGTTCGCGGTGACGGGAAGCCTGCACTTCCTGTTCGTCGTGCTCACCCTCGGCCTGGCTCCCCTTGTCGCGATCATGCAGACCCGCCATGTCATCAGCGGGAAGCCGGTCTTCGAGCGGATGGCCCGGTTCTGGGGCCAGATCTACGTCATCAACTACGCGCTGGGCGTCTTCACCGGCCTGGTGATGGAGTTCCAGTTCGGACTGAGCTGGAGCGGGCTGTCGCGGTACGCGGGAGACGTCTTCGGCGCGCCGCTGGCGATCGAGACGATGGTGGCCTTCTTCCTGGAGTCCACCTTCCTCGGCCTGTGGATCTTCGGCTGGCACCGGCTGCCGCGATGGCTGCATTTGGCGTGCATCTGGCTGGTCGCGCTCACGGCGTACGCCTCCGCGTTCTGGATCCTCGTGGCGAACTCGTTCCTGCAGAACCCGGCGGCGGCCGAACTGCGCGGGGATCACCTCGTACTGACCGACTTCGGCGCCCTGTTGACCAACCCGGCGCTCGTCTTCGCGCTGCCCCACGTGCTCGGCGCGGGCCTGTTCGTCGGCAGCTTCGTCATCATCGGCGCGAGCGCCTACCACCTGTTCCGCCGTACGTCCGAGTGGGAGTTCTTCGTCCGATCGTTGCGCCTCGGCGTGGTGGGGGCGCTCATCGGCACCACGATCACCGTGGGCTTCGGCTACGCCCAGTTCGGCGCGGTCGGCCTGGTCCAGCCGGGCAAGTTCAACGGCGGCCCGGCCGTCGGTGCTCCGCTGGGCTTCATGATCCTCATCGGACAGCTCATCCAGTTCGCGGTGATGTTCGGCCTGACCCCGCTGCTGTTCCGCGACTGGCTGGCCCGCTGGCGGTGGACGCACCCGCTGCTGATGCTCATGACCCCGCTGCCGTTCATCGCGTCGATCCTCGGCTGGCTGGTCCGCGAGATCGGCCGCCAGCCCTGGATCGTGTACGGCAGGCTGACCGTGAAGGACGCCATGTCCCCCGGGCTCACCCCAGGCATGATCGTCGGCTCCTTCGTCGCCTTCATCGGTGTGCTCGGCCTGCTCGCCGTCGTGGACTACCTGCTCATCGCCCGCACCGTACGGCGCGGCCCGGCCGCCGCGACCCTCGGCGCCTCCGGGCGCCCGCCCGCGCCCGCACCGGCGCTGACCCTCTGATGCCGCCTCTCTGTGCCGCCCTCTAGTGCCGCCTCTCTAGGAGACGACGATGGACATCCTCTGGCTCGGCGTGTTCGCCCTGCTGCTGATCGGCTACTTCGCCCTGGAGGGCTTCGACATCGGACTCGGCATGCTGCTGCCCGTGCTCGGCCGTACCGGCGCGGAGCGGGACCGGCTGGTGGCGGGGATGGCGCCGTTCGTCCTGGCCGGCGAGGTGTGGCTGGTCGCGGTGGTGGGCGTGCTGTTCGGCGCGTTCCCCCACCTGGAGGGCGAGGTGCTGTTCACCCTCTATCCGCTGGTCGTCGGGCTGCTCGTGTCGTGGGTGCTCCGTGACGCCGGATTGTGGTTCCGGCGCAGGCAGGACGGCCGTGCCTGGCGGGCGTTCTGGGACGGCGTGCTCTGCGTCGGCTCGTTCGGCCTGGCCCTGACCTGGGGTCTGGCGCTGGCCGCCCTCGTCCAGGGCGGGCCGGTGCTCACCCCGCTCGGGGTGGGCTACGCGGCGCTGGTGGTCGGGGTGTTCGCCCTCCACGGCCGGAGGTTCGCGATCTGGCGGCTCGGCGGGCCCGGCCGTACCGGCAGGGCGCTGCTCGGCTCGGCGTGCCTGGCCGCCGTCCCGGTGGCGGTGCCACTGGCCGTCGCGACCCCGTGGCTGCTCGACCACGTGGCGCCTCCCGGCACCCTGGGCGTGCTCACCCTGGTGGTTCTGCCCTGCGTGCCCGTCATGGTGGTCGCGCAGGTGTGGGTGTGGCGCACCTTCGGCCGCGGCGCCGGAGTCGGCGCGGGGGCCGGAGCCCCGTCGTTCTTCTGACCTCTTCAGGCACCCTTTCGGAGTCTTCCGGATTTTGCCGGGAGCTCCCGGATGGCCGACCGTGCCCCCGCATGACCGGTGGCTGGGAAAATAGACGGTATGACGTTCCCTGAGATCGACGTGAAATCCCTGCCGGACGGGGCCTACCTTCTCGACGTCCGCGAGCCGGACGAATGGCAGGCCGGGCACGCGCCCGACGCGTGTCACATCCCCCTTGGCGAGCTGCAGAGCCGCGTCGGCGAGGTCCCCCTGGACCGGCCCGTCTACGTGGTCTGCCGGGTCGGCGGCCGCTCAGCCCACGCCGCCGCCTGGCTGAACCACATCGGGCGCGAGGCGATCAACGTGGACGGCGGCATGCAGTCCTGGGCCGCCGCCGGGCTGCCCATGGTGAGCGAGAGCGGCAGGCCGCCCTTCGTGGCGTGATCTCCGACGCGCGGTGTCTCATTGCCGCGCCTTCGGCACGGCGGGCTCGGGGCGCCCTTGAGGCGACTCGTGCCCTCCTCGCTCGGGGTCGCTCGTGTCTCGCTCTCCACTCGCTCGTCGGTTACTTCCCCGCCGCGCCCCTCTGTGTCTGATTGCCGCGCCTTCGGCACGGCGGGCTCGGGGCGCCCTTGAGGCGACTCGTGCCCTCCTCGCTCGGGGTCGCTCGTGTCTCGCTCTCCACTCGCTCGTCGGTTACTTCCCCGCCGCGCCCCTCTGTGTCTGATTGCCGCGCCTTCGGCACGGCGGGCTCGGGGCGCCCTTGAGGCGACTCGTGCCCTCCTCGCTCGGGGTCGCTCGTGCCTCGCTCTCCACTCGCTCGTCGGTTACTTCCCCGCCGCGCCCCTCGCTGTTGGACATTTCGCTCGGGAATGCCATAATCCGGGGCGATAACTCGATACCGCGGGAGCTCGGGCGTGACCGGGCTGAGAGGGCGGCTCCTCCACGAGGCGTGCCGCCGACCGCATGAACCTGTCCGGATAATGCCGGCGTAGGGAGCGTGCGATGGCGTCTGCCGTCTTCGATGCGGAAGCCCCCCTCACCCTGGAGGAGGAGGCCCCGAAGACCCTCGGGGTCCTCGACCAGGGAGCCTTCTGGGCCAATCTCGGTGTCAGCCTCCTCGGTTTCTCCGGGGCGCTGTTCCTCCTCGACCCGCTGGGCGGAAAGCCGCTGACCTTCACCGGGGCGATCGTCGCGGCCGTCGTCGGCAGCCTGATCGGGACCGCGATGGTCGGGCTCGCCGCCATCCCGGGAGCGCGTACCGGCCAGCCGGCGATGGTGCTGCTGAGAGGGCTGTTCGGGGCCAAACTGTCGTACGCGCCGACCGTGCTCAACATCGTCCAGTTGCTGGGATGGGGGGCGTTCGAGCTGTGGGTCGTCGCCACAGGCGCCCAGGCGATCTTCGGGTCCGCCGTGCCGTACGCGGTCTGGGTGATCGTGGCCGGGCTGCTGACCATCGCGTTGACGATCCGTCCGCTGGGCGCGCTCCGGCTGCTCAGGCGGTACGTCACGGTCGGCGTGATCATCTCGATGGTGTGGCTGTCGGTCGCGCTGTTCAGCCGGGGGCCGTCGCTGGGCGCCGGGTCGTGGGACTCCTTCGCGCCGGCCGTCGACTACGTGATCGCGCTGTCGGTGTCCTGGGTGCCCCTCGCGGCCGACTACGCGCGGCACTCGCGGTCGAGCGGGAGCGCCTTCGCGGGCGTCGTGGGCGGTTACACCGTCGCGCAGGTCGCGTGTCTGGCCCTCGGCATCGCGGCGCTCGCACTGGTCGGGAACGACGGTGACAAGGTCTGGGACCCGTTCGTCGCGGCGCCGCTGGGCGCCTTCTTCTTCGGCATCCTGGTGCTTCGCGAGGTCGACCAGTCGTTCGCCAACGTCTACTCGACGTCGATCTCGATCCAGAACTTCGCGCCGAGGGTGGACCGGCGGATCATCTCGGTGGTGATCGGCGTGCTCACCATCGCCATCGCGCTCTTCGCCGACGTGAACTCCTACGGCGCGTTCCTCAGCGTCATCGGCGCGGTGTTCGTCCCGATGTTCGCGGTCCTCGCGGTGGACTACTTCCTGCTCGGCGGCGCGGACAGATGGAACACGGCGGAGAACGCCCCGCTGCGCTGGCTGACGGTGCCGCCGTGGATCCTCGGTTTCGTCGCGTACTGGGTCGTCACGGTGACCCCGACGGTCGCGTGGTGGGACGACGTCTGGGCGAGGGTCCGCGACGTGATCGGGTTCGCGCACCAGCCCTGGATGAACGCCGCGCTGGCCGCGTTCCTGGTGTCGGCCCTGACGATGCTCGTCGCCGGTCAGCTGGCCCGCCTGTCCGGAGCCCGGGCCGTACGGCGTGGCAGGTGAGCGCCGCCGGGGCTCCGGGCGCGTGACGCCCGGAGCCCCGGCCCGACCGACTAGGTCATGCGTCTAGTCACCGAACTCGTTCTGCACTCCGGGCGGAGTGAGCGCGGAGAGGTAGTGGTGCGGCAGATGATCGTCGATGGAGTACACCGCGGGGAGTGATCGGGCCACGGGGATCATGCGGGCGACGAAGGCCGGTGCGGAGATGGGCATGCCCAGCAGGTGCGGCACCTGTCCGGCCGGGTGACCGCCGGTCCTCCACTCACCCGTGTGACCTCCCGCGTGGGATTCCGAACGGCCCAGCACGTCGGCGACGACGTTGCGGATGTGTGGAATCTCATAGCGGTACTCCCGGCCGAAGTGCCGGAAGGGGCCCGATGTCGAGGGTGGGAGGTGCGGGACGACATCCCGGTCGTAGATGTACCGGATGACGTTGTCGTGGAGGAACTCGTCCCGCTCGCACGCCTCGGCGAACCTCGGGTCCCCGATCATGGGCTGCCCGTATGTGTAGACGGCCTTCAGGCGGTCGCCGAGTGCCTCGCGGTACTTCCGCTCGTGCCGGATCATCACGCCCATGAGCGCGGCCATCGCGCCGCCGTGGCCGTGTCCGGTGATGTAGAGCGCCTCAAGCCGGCCGTCGACGCGCCCGAGGTCGAGGCCGGGAGAGCCGTTCGGCAGCGATGTGCGGACCGAGTGGCGGTCAGAGGCGTGCCGGAGCGCGTTCATGACCTCGTACCTGGTCGCCCGTACGTTGCGGTAGATGCCCGCGTGCACCGTGGCCGACGGATGGCAGGCCCGGTACGCGATCCGCTCGGGCTCGCGGTCGGCGTCGCCGAGCCGGTGGGCGGCGTCGTGCGGCTCCGCGCCCCGGTAACAGAGGATTCCGACTCTTCCGCTCTTGCTCTGTATCAGGAATGCGGTGGAATGAATCATCATCGCGTCGACGGATGTCTGGATCATGCGGCATTGATTGTCCTGGAGACCCATTCTCGCCATGATCATCGAGACCGTTTCCGGTCCCGAATAGGCGTAGGCGGCGCAGGCCGCCATGACGTGCGCGATTTCCGGGTCCGGATGTGCGACGGCGTCGAGTAGCCGTTGTTCCAGGTCCTTGTATACGGGGAATCCGGCGGTTTCCCTGGGCCCGTACGGGCGGAGTTCCTCGTAGGTCGGTGCCTTCGCGTCGCGGGTCCAGAGGCCGCCGATTTCGAGCGTGTCCCGTAGCCGCATCTCCCATTCGAGGGAGCGGAACTCGCCCGGTGTCCTGGTCGCTGATGTTACTTTCGACGTGCTTGCCTGCTCGGTGGTGGAGGGAACAGACTTGTCCGCCTGGCGGGTATTCCGCGCGGTGTCCACATTCGCCATGCCGTACACCTTCCGGTCATGAGATCAGGCGGTGATGACGACCATTCCCGGGGCCATCAAAAACCGGGGCGGCTTGTGCCGTCCCGCGTCGAGCGCCCCGTGGGTCCCGCCTGTCCGTCACAATTTCCATGACAAAGTGGAACAAATCCCCTAGGCACGCAAAGTCATTTCCAGGGTCAGCCGAGAGCACCTTCGAGCCGGAGCAGATTCTCCTTGGCCACCGGCCCTCCGGCGTACCCGCCGAGCGCGCCCGGCGCCTCCACCGCGCGGTGGCAGGGGACGAAAAGGCACACCGGA
The DNA here is from genome assembly GCF_020826795.1 of Microtetraspora sp. AC03309. NCBI lineage: Bacteria > Bacillati > Actinomycetota > Actinomycetes > Streptosporangiales > Streptosporangiaceae > Microtetraspora > Microtetraspora sp. AC03309. The sequence continues at coordinate 21,814 of NZ_JADDIL010000072.1, forward strand.
TTGGCGGCGAGGGCGTTGGCGATGGCGCGGAGCGCCTGCGGTCGCCCGATCCGCTCAGCGATGTCGTGATAAGTCGTGACCTGTCCGTACGGCACGGCGGCCGTCATCTGCACGACGGTCCGTGTGAACGCGGAGACGAGCTGGAAGTCGACGGCCGACGAGAAGGTCCGCAACCGCCCGTCGAAGTACGCGTCGAGCTCCCGGCGCACCGGGTCGAGGCGGCGCGGATCGGGTCCGATGAAGGAGCTGATGTCCCGGTGGATGCGGGCGAAGACCGCGTGCTCGTCCTCGTAGCTGCACGCCACCACGCCGCGCGCGGTGGCGGCGAGCACGAGGCGGCCCACCGGGCTGTCCACGGTGCCGAAGGCGACCTCGGGCGGGGACTCTCCAACGTATCCCCGGGCGGTCACCCGCAGCAGGGCTTCGAGGTCCCCTGTGGACATGCGCCCCACTTCCTCTCAGTGCCTGAGCGAAGCGTATCGGATGCAAAACCTCAAGATCAGGCTGGGAAAGGGGGCACCATGGGGGAGTGGGTGACGACAGCAGCGACTACGAGGACGGCATAGCCCGCGCCGCCGTCGCGAGTTCCCCCGACGCCATCGTGGCCCTTGACCGTGATCTCTCCGTCCTCGGATGGAACCCCGCGGCGGAGCGGTTGTTCGGGTGGCCGGCGGAACAGCTCATGGGCAGGCGGGCCCCGATCGTCCCGGCCGAGTTGATGGCCGAGCACAACGCCGTCATGGAACGCGTCCGCACCGGCGGCCAGGTGTCGCTGCGCACCAGGCGCTTCCATCGCGACGGCCGTCTCCTGGAGGTCCGCGTCGACACCAGCGCCTTACGCACCGACACGGGAACCCTGCTCGGATACGTCAGCGTCTACCACCTCGCGGAGGACGACGAGGCCGCGCGTGCGGCACGGCGGGCCCGGCTGGTCCGGCGGCTCACCGACGTCGTCGGCGACATCAACGCCGAGCTCGACCTGCCCACCGTGCTCGACCGGATCGCCGGCAGCCTCACCGAGCTCACCGGCGCCGACGCGGGCGGCTTCGTCCTGATCGAAGGCGATCGGCTCCGGCTCGTCAGTGGGCACCACCTCCCGCCGGAGCTGCGCGGAGTCACCGCCGACCTGCACAGAAGCCTCGTCGCCAAGTTGCTGCGCACGGGCAAGACCGTGCTGCTGGAGACCAATCCGGACGGCCTGCAGGATCTCGTCTGGGCCCGGCTCCCCGGGTTGCACACGGTCGCGGTCGGCATCGCCGCGGTCGGCGGCCGCCCCTACGGAGCGCTGTACGCGCTCTTCGCCAAGGGCAAGGCCGGACACGTCGAGCTGGAACTCCTGGAACTGCTGGCCGGACACGCCGGCATCGCCGTCGGCAACGCGGAGGCGTACCAGGAGGCGGTACGGCAGCGCGCGCACGAGCGGGCGGTCTTCGACGCCAGCGCGGACGGCATCGGCGTGCTCGACGAGGCGGGCCGGGTGACCCAGTGGAACCCCGCGGCGGCCGAGCTGACCGGGTTCCCCGCCGAGAGGGTGATCGGCGGGCCCCCGCCCTTCCCCCTGCCGGACCCGGGCGAGAAGCTCACCATCCAGCTCGACTCGGGCCGCTGGCTGGACGTGCTGTGCGCCGAGATCCCCGAGACGGGCGAGGTCGTGGCCGACTTCCGTGACGTCACCAGGGCGAAGGAACTGGAGGAGGCCAAGGACCTGTTCCTCGCCACCACCAGCCACGAGCTGCGCACCCCGATCACCATCGTGCACGGCTTCGCCAGCACCCTGGACGCCCGCTGGGACGACCTGTCCGACGCCGAGCGCCGCTCCGCCGTCCACACCATCGCGGAGCGGGCCAGGTCGCTGGGCCAGCTCATGGATCATCTGCTGCTCGGTGCCCGCGCCGGAGCCGACGAGCTGCGGATCAGGATCGAGACGTTCGACCTGGCCGCGCGGGTCCGGGCGGCCACCCTGGGCCTGCCCGTACTGTCCGACCGGCACCGGGTCGAGGTGCGGATCCCCGACGACCTGCCCAAGGTCCACGGCGACTCCCTGGCCACCGACATCCTTCTCGGGCAGCTTCTGGAGAACGCGTTCAAGTACTCCCCCGACGGTGGGCTGATCCGGGTCGAGGCGTGGGCGGAGGACGGTCACGTCGTCCTCGTGGTCGACGACGAGGGGGTCGGCATCGCCCCGGCCGACCGCGAGCGGATCTTCGAGCGGTTCGTGCAGGCCGACAGCGGCAACCGGCGCAGGTTCGGAGGCGTGGGTCTCGGGCTCTACATCGTGCGCAACCTGGCCCGCGCGCAGGGCGGCGACGTGACCGCCCACTCCCGGCCGGGTGGCGGCACGCGGATGCGTTTCGTCCTCAACGGGGTGACCGGCGTGTCCGATGGTGAGCACGGCATGATCTGATGTGCGCAAGCCGTAATCATGACGCGGTTTCTTGGACCCCAGAATGGGGCATTTCGGTCCTACTGGGGTGTGTTGTCTCCTCGGGGGAGGGGGAAGGTGAGTCCGTCGAGCGTCGTGATGTTGCCGTACGCGCTGGCGAGTGTCGCCACCGCGCGTCGGCGTCTCAGCTCGGATCTACTCGCTTCGGGGCTCATCAGCGCGACCGTGGACGACGCGGTCCTGGTGGTGAGCGAGTTGTTGAGCAACGCGTTGCGGCACGCTCACCCGCTCCCATCGGGGCAGCTCAGGCTGGCGTGGACGTGCTCGGAAGAGCGGCTGGAAGTGGCCGTGAGCGACGGAGGCGCCACCACGGAGCCGCGGGCGGGCCGCCCCACGCTGTCGTCGCTGGGCGGCCGGGGCCTCGGGATCGTCGAATACCTCGCGGAACGGTGGGGCGTACGCCATGACGGCGAGACGACCACCGTGTGGGCGATCCTCGTCCTTCCACAGCCTGTCCGAAACGGTCAGACGCGAAAGGCCGAAATTCACGCCCTGCGGGGGTGAGTCAGCGGGACATCTTTCCCACGAGCGTGATCGCCGCCACGACCAGGAAGGCGATGATCGCGAACATGAGCAGGAACTTCAGCGTGGCGAACAGCGCCGGGATGATGAACGCGAAGACCAGCCAGAGGGCGAGGATGATCCCCAGGACGGTCAGTACGGTACGGGCCATAGGCACAAGGTACGCGCTGGCGCCCCTCGCCGCGAAGATCGGGACGTTTCACGTGAATCACAACTGACGATCGGGCCGGGCGACCGTGAGAATGGGCGCGTGACCGGAAAATCCGCCCGCATCCTGGTCGTCGACGACGACCCGATGGTGGCCGAGGTCGTCGCCCGCTACCTGGAACGCGAGGGACACCTCGTGGAGTGCGCGGACGACGGCGCCGAGGCTCTGAACCGGGCGCTCGCCGACCCGCCCGACCTGCTCGTCCTCGACCTCGCCCTGTCCGGAACGGACGTCCTCCAGCTCTGCGGGAAACTCCGCGGGAGCGAGCGCGGCCAGGGTCCGCTGATCATGCTCACCGCCCTCGGCGAGGAGATCGACCGCGTGGTGGGGCTGGAGACGGGGGCCGACGACTATGTCACGAGACCCTTCAGCCCCCGCGAACTCGCCCTCCGCGTCCAGGCCGTGTTGCGCCGCGCCCGCGGCGCGTCGGTCCCCGCGGGCACCGGCGTGCTCGTCGACGGCGATCTCGCCGTCGACGTCGGCACGCACGAGGTACGGCTGGCCGGCAAGGAGATCGGCCTGACCGCGCGGGAGTTCGACCTGCTCGTCCACCTGCTCCGCAACCCGCGCCAGGTGTTCAGCAGGAGCGCGCTGCTCGACCAGGTGTGGGGCTGGTCCTTCGGCGACTCCTCGACCGTCACCGTGCACGTGCGCAGGCTGAGGGAGAAGATCGAGGCCGACCCGGCCGAGCCGCGGCGCATCGTCACCGTGTGGGGCGTGGGCTACCGGTACGAACCCGTCACGTGAGGGCGTCCGACATCGCGCGGAAGGTCGGGCACGGCCACCGCCACATGCAGCTCCGGCAGCGCAGGATGGGATTCGCGGTGTCACTGGTGATGCCGCCCGCGTCCCTCGGCTGGTGGAGGTCGAGCAGCCGGATGCCCAGCTCCGAGAGGCTCAGCAACTCCTCCCGAGCGGCGGAGAGGAACTCGAGGTCCTCTCCGGCCAGTCGCGCCGTGACCGGGACGTACCCCTCACGGTTGATCAACGACTGGAGCCGTCCGGTGCTGTCCCGCCACGACGTCGCCTTCTCCGTGCGGATCTGGATGGCGTCCAGCCGCTCGCGTAGCAGCCGACGCTGCGGATCCTCGGGAGGTTCCATGCCTGCTGGGCCTGACACGCTCGTTCCTCCGCCCCAAGCCGGGTGTCGCTTTCCGTCAAGCTTCGCGCACCGCGCGTTTGTGTGAGGGCGGAATCGGGGACAAAGCGCGGACGACTCTTCGGCTAGCCTGGGGGAACGTGACCCCGGGCCGGTACGGCGCTAGTGTGCGCGCTGTGGAGCTCAAAGTCGCGACGCAATCCCATGCTGGCCAGGCCGTTATGGCCATTGTCGGCGAAATCGACCTATATACCGCGCCTCGCCTGCAGGCCGAGTTCACGCGCCTGCTGGAAACCGGGCCGGAGCGAGTGGTGATCGACATGTCAGGAGTGGAGTTCTGCGACTCCACGGGCATGAACGTGTTGCTCTCCGCGCTCAAGCGGCTGCGCGAGCGCGGTGGCATCCTCGAGGTGGCCTCGCCCCGCCCCGCCGTACGGAAGATCCTCCAGGTGACCGGCCTGGACTCCGTCTTCATCGTCCATGAGAGCGTCCCCGCGGAGGTGGCCGAATTCCTATGAGTGACCTGGTGGAGCGGCCTGCGGACACCGCGGTCGTCATCCCGGCCAAGGACGAGGCCGACCGGATCGGCGCCACGGTCGCCGCGGCGTCGCGGCTTCCGGGTGTGGATCTCGTCGTGGTCGTCGACGACGGTTCGACCGACCAGACCGGCCGGGTGGCCAAGGCCGCCGGCGCCCGTGTCGTACGGCACAGCCGGAACACCGGCAAGGCGGCGGCCATGGAGAGCGGGGCCGAGGCCGTGCGCCTCCTCGACGAGGAGACGCCCCGGCACCTGCTGTTCCTGGACGCCGACCTGGGCGAGACCGCGCAGCAGGCCGCTCCGCTCATCACGCCCGTCCGTTCGGGTACGGCCGACATGACCATCGCCGTCTTCGCCACCAGGGTGAAGCTCGGCGGACACGGCATCGTGGTACGGCTGGCCCGCGACGGCATCAAACGGGCCACCGGCTTCGAGGCGGCCCAGCCGCTCAACGGCCAGCGCTGTCTGACCCGGGCCGCGTTCGAGGCGGCCCTGCCGCTCGCCCGCGGGTTCGGCGTGGAGACCGGGCTGACGATCGACCTGATCCGGAAGGGATTCCGCGTCCTCGAGGTCGAGGTCGACATGGCGCACCGTGCCACCGGCGACGACTGGAGATCCCAGTTGCACCGGGCCAAGCAGCTCCGCGACGTGGGCTGGGCCCTCGCCGCCAGGGAGCCCTCCGTCATGAAGGGCGCCGACGTCCTCCGGACCATCCGGCACTGACCCGACTCACGGCGAACCATCCGGAGCCGACCGGCGCCTGTGATGGAATTCGGGGGTGAATCGGGAGAGCGCGCGGCGGTTGGCGACGGCGGTGCCGCCGGCCTGCGTCGCCGGGTCGATCCTGCTGACGATCATGATCGCCGCGCTCGGTCCCTCGGCGATGGTCCCGCCCCTTCCGGGCGCCGCCTGGCAACCGCCGTACTCCCTTGACCTGCGGCCCGGCGGGCATCTCGTCGTGGCGCTCGCGGCGGTGGCGATCGTGGCCGGCACGATCGGGCTCGTCGCCGGGCTGCGCGGTCTCCGCCGTACCGGTCTTTCCACGGCCGGCGGTACGCGGTGGCTGGTCGTGGCCGGATGCCTGGCGGCGGGTGCGCTGGCGTTCCTGCCGCCGATCGGATCGGCCGACCACCTGAACTATGCGGCGTACGGGCGGATCGCCGTCCTCGGGCTCGATCCGTACGTCACCGTGCCGTCGGCCCTGCCGCAGGACCCGGTCGCCGGGGTGGTGGAGGAGTGGCGGAACACGCCGAGCGTCTACGGCCCGGTGGCGACGGCGGTGCAGGCTCTGGCGAGCTGGGTGGGCGGCGACTCGGTCCGGCTGACGGTCTTCGTGCTGGCCCTGGTCAACGCCGCCGCGTTCGTCGCCACCGCGCTGCTGCTCCACCGGATCACCCGGCGCGATCCCGTCCGGCAGCGCCGCGCCGCGCTGCTGTGGGCGGTGAATCCCCTCGTCGTCTACCAGCTCGCCGCGGGCATGCATGTGGACACCCTGGCGATCGCGTTCGTCGTCGGTGCCCTGGTCGTCGAGTCGGGTGTGCTTCTCGGGCTCGGGATCGCGGTCAAGGTCACCGTCGGCCTGGTCGCGCTCGGGCCCGCCTGGCAGTACAGGCGTGATCCCCGGAGGCTGGCGCTGATCGCGGGCGCGGCCACGCTGACCGTGGTGGTGGCGTACTGGCTGGCCGGCCCGCACGCGCTCGACCAGGTGCTGAACGCGAGCAAGACGGTGTCCTTCGCGACGCCGTGGAAGCTGGTGCAAAAGGCGCTCCAGGCCCTGATCGGCTCCGGCGCGTACCGCGCGTGGATCCAGGCCGGGTCGCTGGTCCTGATGGCCGTGCTCGCCTGGTTGTTGCTGCGCAGGGGGGTGGACGCGGACGGAAGGGTGGACGCGGACGGAAAGGTGGACGCGGACGGCAGGGCGGACGCGGCCCGGGTGGCGGTGGCCTTCGTGGTGGCCTGGTTGTTCGCCACGCCGTACGCGCTGCCGTGGTACGACGGGCTCGCGCTCGCGCTGCTGGCGATGGTCCCCGCGTCGGCGCTCGACTGGTTCGTGGTGGCGCGGATGGCCGCGTTGTCGATGGCGTACCTGCCGGCCAGGCAGCGTGACCAGCCGCCCGACCTGGGGTGGCTGGTGACGGTCGTCAGGGCGCAGGTGGTGCCGTGGCTGTTGCTTGCGCTGACGGCCGGCCTGGTGTGGTGGGCGGCGCGAGCTGGAGCGCGCGCACGGACGCGGCGAGCGTGAGCGGCACGGCCACGGTGAGTGCCATGGCCGGGATCGCGATCCCCGAGTCGTTGATCAGGAAGCCGACCATGGCGGTGGTCAGCGCGCCGAACAGCCCGGCACGCAGCGCCGGTGCCCGGTCGTAGGCCAGGGTGAGCGCGGAGGCGCCCCACCGCGACGGGCGGGACAGCACCAGGAACAGGAACGCGATCGCGACGACCGACAACAGCGTCAGCTCGGCGTTCCCCAGCGTGTGGAGCATCGCCCCGAGCTTGCGGCCGATGACGGAGGGGCCCTCGCCGTCGGCGACCTGCTGGACGAACGCGCCGAGGTGGGTCCGCCGATCGGCGGGGCGAAGCCAGTCGAGCACCGCGATGGCCCCGATCAGCACGGCTCCCACCGCGCTGACGGCGGCGAGCCTGCCGATCGACACCCGCCGGCCGTACAGCAGGAGCGTGAAGACGGCGAATCCGACGACGAACGCGGGAACGCCGCCGAAGTCGGCGCCCCAGCTCGGCCAGCCGTCCGCGACGATCGCCAGCAGGCCGTAGGCGAGCAGGACGAACCGCGGCCTGATCACCTGGGCGAGCCCGGCGAGGGCGAGGATCGTGCCGGTCGCGAAGATCGCGAACGCCATGTTGGAGAAGCCGTAGAAGCGCCCGCCGGTCACCGGTTCGTAGCCGGTCACCGCGTTCACCTGGAGCGTCGACCCCGTCATGACGTCGATCAGGAGGGCGAGCGAGCTGACCGCGGCGACCACCGTCAGCGGCCCGGCCACGTGGGTCCGCCACGGCCCGGCGAAGGCGAGGGCCGCGATGACTCCGGCGAACCCGAGGATCGTCCCGATCAGCGCTGGCATGGGATGCGCCATGCTCCACCACGGCACGAGCTGCGCGAGGAACGTGGAGACCGGGATCGCCCCGCTGACCACGGCCACGACCTGGGTGGTCGACAACATCCGCCGGTGCCGCCTGATCACGACGGCGGCGAGGCCGTAGAACAGCAGCTGGATGGCGACGAGCGCGACGAAGAACGGCTGCCTGACGTCCCTGAGCACCTGGGAGGCCAGGTCGGTGTCGGCGAGTCCGGCGACGATCTCGCCGGTGCCGGTGCCGGGGGCGTCGCCGGCCCGCTGCCAGGCCCGGCCCACCACGCCCTGGGGCGCTTCGACCGACACCGCGCGCAGGACGGTCGCGGTCAGGTCGGTGATCGTGACCAGCGCGTCCTGCTGGGTCGAGGTGGCCGTCAGGAACCCCCGCGCGTACGGCCCGGCATCCGTGCCGGAGGTGCCCCCGGGGGTCGTCGCGGCGACGGCGACGTGGAGGTGCGCGTCGAGCCCCGAGTCGGCGAGACCGGCGACGAGGACGGTGGACCCCGGAGGCACGTTCCGGAGAACGCCGCCGACGGTCCGGTCGGCGGCCGCCACGGCCTCGTCGCGGGCGTGGCCGGTCAGGTCGGACGGGGTCCCCTCGGGATGGCTCGCCGTCCGGTCCGCCAGGGCGGCCCGGGTGATCTCGCCCGCTTCGGCGAACACGGCGGTGTACGGCGTCAGGTCGGGCAGCTCATCAGGCGTGGCCGCATATTTCTGGACTTTTCCAGATGTGTCGGCGGCGGCGAGGGCCGCTCCCGGGCCGATGGCGGCGACCTTCCCGCCCGCGGCGACGATCGTCCGGCCGAGCAGCCCGATCTGCCCGCCGTACGACTGGGACCGCTGGTAGGCCACGAGCGCGTCCCATCCGGGAACCGTCGCCGAGCCGTCGGCGGCCGCTTCGGGCACCGGCGGCGCCGCGCAGTCGTTCCCCCCGGCTCCGGCCCGCTGGCCCGCCGACACCGTCAGCCACCCGCTGATCGGGCACGTCACACTTAGTCCGCTGGGCGGGATGGCGCGGGTGGACATCGACGCCGAGCTTCCTTCGCCGGTCAGCCGCCACAGGTTGGGGGTGCGCGCCGGGTCGATGTCGCTCCACACGAGGCCGGGCACCCCGATGACGACCACCCGTCCGGCCGGGGCCGCCCGTTCGGCGTGCGCCGGTGCGGGGAGCGACAGGAAGAGCAGGCCGAGTACCGCCGCGAGCAGGGCGGCGACCATGGTGCGGGGAGCGACGGAGGACACGCTGAGTGGCCGTGACCGGGCGATGCTGGTCCCGAATGGCCTCACGCGCGCTCCTTCACTCTGGACGGGTCTCCTGGCTGTGCTGTCTCTCGGGTTGCTCCGACGACGCGGTCCCGACAAGCCGGTTTCGACGATCTGACCCCCGACGGCCGGATCCGACAAGCGAGCCCGACAACTGTGACGAAAGTCCACGGTAGCCTGCCTGGACATGAGGACAGGCGAAACGATCATCGCGAGGCGGCCCCTGTGGGCGTGGCCTCCGGCCCTGGTGATCGTCGTCTGCGCCGCGGTCCCGCTCGTCGCGTACTGGTTGACGAACCCCGCTGACCAGCGTCTCGTCGACCTGGACGTCTACCGGACGGGCGGCGAGAGCCTCCTGCTCGGTGTCCCGCTCTATGACGCGATCACTCCGGCGCCGCAGTTGCTGCCGTTCACCTATCCGCCGATCGCGGCCATGCTGGCGGTGCCGCTCGCCGCGATCCCGTGGCCGCTCGCCCAGTGGGTGTGGACGGCCGCCATCGTCGTGACCCTCGCCGTGACGGTCCGGTACGCCTTCCGGCCCTCGCTGGAGCGGGTCCGGGTGGCCATGCCGCTGGTGTTCGCGGTCCTCGTGGTGGCGTGCCTCTATCTGATGCCGATCAGGGACCAGATCCGGTTCGGCCAGGTGGATCTCTTTCTCGTGGCGCTGTGCCTGCTCGACTGCGTCGTTCGCCGCCCGTGGTGGCCGCGCGGGATGCTGATCGGTGTCGCCACCGCGGTGAAACTCACACCCGGTGTCTTCTTGATTTATCTCGCTATAACGGCGTTTTCCTGGCGAAAGCCGTACATGCGGGATGGGGAGCAGGGGCGCGCCTTCTTCATGGCGGTGTTCACGGCGGCGCTGCTCACCGTCCTGCCGTTCCTGGTCATCCCCGCCGACGCGAAGGACTTCTGGTTCTCGGCCCTGCTCGACCCCGGCCGCCTGGGGGCGAACGCGGCGACCACGAACCAGTCCGTCCGGGGCATGCTGATCAGGCTCTACCTGCCCGACTCGATCACCTCGGCGCTCTGGCTGGTCGCCGTCGCCGCCATCGGCTGGTACGGCTTCCGCCGGGCCCGCGCCGCCTTCCTCGACGGCGACCCGATGACGGCGGTGGCGTTGACCGGCCTGATGGCGGTGCTGCTCTCCCCCGTCGCGTGGATCCACCACCTGGCCTGGACGGTCGTCGTGCTGGCCGCGCTGGTGGGCACCGGGACGGACCGCGTGCGGCTGCTGGTGGCCGGAGGCGTGTGGCTCTTCTACGTGATGCCCGTGCCCTGGTGGGGCGTCTCGCTGAAGGCTCTGGAGATCCCCGTGCTCAGCCCGGTACTCGGGAAGATCGTCCAGAACGGTTTCGGTCTCGGGGCCGTCGCCCTGGTGTGGCTGCTCGGCTCCTGGCTCCCCCGGCGGCGTGCCGTACACACCTCGCGGGCCGTCGCCGGTGACGTCTGCGCCTGATGGGACGCGCTATCACCTAATCCCGGTGTGGGCACGTATGGGCGGTGGCTAACCTTGTGCTATGTCAAAGCTCGCGTACCTGGGGCCGGAGGGCACCTTCACCGAGGCCGCCGTGCGTGCCCTGGCGCCCGACGCCGAGCGCCTGCCGTGTGCGAATGTCGGGGCCGCCCTGGACGCCGTCCGGGCCGGAGAGGCCGACGGCGCCGTGGTCCCGCTGGAGAACTCGCTCGAAGGCGGCATCATCCAGACGCTGGACGAGTTCGCGTGGGGTGAGCCGCTGCTGATCGTCGCGGAGTACCTGCTGCCGGTCGAGTTCTCGCTGCTCGTCCGCCCCGGCACCGAGCTCCGCCAGATCAAGCGGGTCACCACGCATCCCGCCGCGCACACCCAGTGCCGGGGCTTCATCGAGCGCGAGCTGGCCGGCGCGGTCGTCATCCCCGCCTCCTCGACCGCCGCCGCCGCGCAGGAGGTGGCCAATCCCGAGTCTCCGTACGACGCGGCGATCAGCCCCGCCATCGCGGGCGAGGTGTACGGCCTGACGGAGGCGGCGTCGAACATCGGTGACCGGAACGACACGGTGACCAGGTTCGTCCAAGTGGCCCCGCCGGGGCCGATCCCGGAGCCGACGGGCGCCGACCGCACCTCCCTGGTGGCCTTCCTGAAGGAGGACCACGCCGGAGCCCTGCTGGAGATGCTGAGCGAGTTCGCCGTACGCGGTGTCAACCTGACTCGGATCGAGTCCCGTCCGACGGGCCAGGGCATCGGCAACTATTTCTTCCACTTCGACTGCGAAGGACACGTCGCCGACGCCCGAGTCGGCGAGGCGCTGTCCGGCCTGCACCGGATCTGTGGTGATCTGCGCTTCCTCGGCAGCTACCCGCGGGCCGATCAGGTCGTCACCCAGATCAGGCCGGGCACGGCCGACACCGACTTTGACGAGGCGGGCGGATGGCTCGGCCGGATACGATCCGGTCAGGTCTGATCATCGATCGGGGCGTCGCCGACAATCGGGGCGCGCGCGGTATCCGTACCTCGGTAGCCTTTGTTTCGTGATTGACCTGCGTACCCTTCGTGAGGACCCGGACCGGCTCCGGGCGTCGCAGCGCGCCCGCGGTGAGGACGACTCGGTCGTCGACACGCTGCTCTCCCTCGACGAGCGCCGTCGAAGTGCGCTGACGGCCTTCGAGTCGCTGCGCGCCGAGCAGAAGTCCATCGGCAAGTCGGTGTCCAAGGCCTCCGGGGACGAGCGCCAGGCGCTGCTCGACCGTGCCAAGGACCTCGCCGCGCAGGTGAAGTCCGCCGAGGCGGAGGCCGAGAAGGTCGCCGGCGAGCTCGACGCGGTGATCGAGGGCGTGCCCAACCTCGTGGACGATGCCGCCCCGATCGGCGGCGAGGACGACTACGCCGTGCTGGAGGAGGTCGGCGAGCCGCCCTCGTTCGACTTCGCTCCCCGCGACCACCTGGAGCTGGGCGAACTGCTCGGCGCCATCGACATGGAGCGCGGCGCCAAGGTCTCGGGCGCGCGGTTCTTCTTCCTCAAGGGCGTCGGCGCCCGGCTGCAGCTCGGCCTGCTCAACATGGCCATGCAGCAGGCGATCGAGGCCGGTTTCACCCCGATGATCACTCCGGTGCTGGTGAAGCCCGAGTCGATGCAGGGGACCGGTTTCCACGTCGCCCACGACAAGGAGATCTACCGCCTGCCCGACGACGACCTCTACCTGGTCGGCACGTCGGAGGTGCCCCTGGCGGCCTACCACGGGGACGAGATCCTCGACGCCGGGTCGCTGCCCCTCCGCTACGCCGGCTGGTCGTCGTGCTTCCGCCGCGAGGCCGGTTCGTACGGCAAGGACACCCGGGGCATCATCCGCGTCCACCAGTTCGACAAGGTCGAGATGTTCTCCTACTGCCGCCCGGAGGAGGCGCGTGAGGAGCACCGGCGCCTGCTCGCCTGGGAGAAGGAGATGCTGGCCAAGGTCGAGCTGCCGTACCGCGTGATCGACACGGCCGCCGGCGACCTCGGCTCGTCGGCGGCGCGGAAGTTCGACTGCGAGGCGTGGATCCCCAGCCAGGGGCGCTACCGCGAGGTCACCTCGACCTCGAACTGCACCGACTTCCAGGCCCGCCGCCTGCGCGTACGCTACCGCGACCAGGACGGCAAGCCGCAGCACGTCGCGACGCTGAACGGCACGCTGGCCACCACCCGCTGGATCGTCGCCATCCTGGAGAACCACCAGCAGGCGGACGGCTCGGTCGTGGTTCCCAAGGCGCTGCGCCCCTTCGTCGGGCTCGACGTCCTGGAGCCGGTCAAGTAGCTCTCGGTTTCCCGAAGGCCCCGTCTATCCGGCGGGGCCTTCTTCTTTTCCGGCACTAAAAAGGAGTTTTGCGAGGGCGCTGCGCGCGATCACCCAGGCCGTGGGCATCGCGCCGAAGACCACGGCCAGCAGCACGGCCAGATCGTACGAGTCGGGCCAGCCGGAGCTCCAGCCCGCGAAGGGCAGGAAGACACCGGCGAAGGTGAGCAGGGCGACGAGGCCGCTCCGCCCTCCCCATCGCCCGTTCTGAGTCTGGGAGGAGGCCCACCCCAAGATCAGCCATATGCCGCCGCCCACCGCGATCGGCACGCCCGCGAGAACGAACAGAACGCCGAAGAGATCCACGGCCGGGCCCAGGGCGACCAGAAGCAGCCCGACCCACAGCAGCAGGCTCGCTCCCAGGAAACTCCCCAGTGATCCCTCCCAGCACTCCTCCACGGCGATCCCGACGATCAGGACGAGAAGCGCGATCAACACCGCGGCCCACAGTTCGCTCGTGATCCGCGCGCCGGGGTCGGTGAGGGGCACCGCCGCCTCCGCCGAGAAGCCGCGGTCGGGCGCGAAGCCCAGCCGCTGCCAGTGCCCCGAAGGGTCCCGTACGGCGATGCCGTCGGGGCCGTTGGCGACGACCACGATGTGCGCGCCTACGCGACCGGGCACGGTCTGTACGGCGATGGCGCGGGAAACGGACCGATCGTTCTCCGGCCGGTAGTAGCGGCCGTCTTGGTATGTCCGGTCGAGCCACTCCTTGCGGCCGCGAGCGACCTGCCAGGCCGTCGCCCATGTCCTGCCGCCGTCCGTGGACTCGTCGACCCGGAGCAGGCCGGGGACGATCCGGTAGCAGTGCTGGTGGTCGCCTTGCACGCAGGCCGCGCTCTGCCCCGCTCCGGCGGGTGGCCCGTTCCACTCTCGCCAGGTCGCACCGCCGTCGGTGGAGGTGAGCGGCTGGTATGTGGCTACGTCCACGATGACGGCCGCGTCACGCACCGCCACGCCGGTCGCCGACCGCCCGGAGGGCGCGGCCGAGGTCGCCGTGGCGGCGAACAGCGCGACGGGGACGATGAGCACGGCGTGCGGGAGCCGTACGGGAGGGCGTCGGGCGGCCTGGCGCCAGGTGAGCCAGGCGAGGCCGAGGGCGGGCAGCGCGATCAGGTCGGTGGGGTCGGCCACAACCCGCGACGGGATGAAGAGGGACCACAGCCAGGACGCGGCTTCCGCGCCGACGGTGGTGGTCTTCATCAGGGTGAAGAGCGTTCCGGTGAGCGCGATGGCGGTCGGGGCCGGGCAGCGGAGGAGCAGCGCCAGCAGCGGTGGGGCCATGGTGAGTCCGGCGAGGTCGCTGAGTTTGCCGGTGATCGGGCCGGGCCACAGCCCTTTGAGGAGGTGATCGTTGAGGAGGAGCAGGGCCACGGCCAGCATGGTGACCGGATGGCCGAGCCACGCGAGCGCGTGGCCGGAGCTTCGCATTGTCACGGTTTGTTCGATCTCCGATACGGGGATCGGGTTGTCACGATGCGGTCCCGGAGTGAGGACGACTCGGTCATCCCTCCTGAGCGGGTGGGGCCGTGTCGGCGCGGACGGCGGCCAGGTCGTCTTCTAGCGCACCTTGATCCAGGTGTTGCCGATGAGGTCCTTCCTGGTGATCTCATCCAGGTAGTCGCGCGTGCTGCCGTTGTAGTCGAGCGTCACGGGCCTCCAGTAGTGCCCCGAGCGGAACTTCCCGTTGTAGCTGGTCTTGATCCACACGTTGAACGACATGGTCAGCTTGCTGTGGTTGAGCGAACGGATCACGCAGTACACCGCGTAGTTGCCGACCGAGTTGCGCTTCCGGGTGCCGCACGTGGCGCCTCGCGGCTTGGTCACGAAGCGGACCTTCGACACGATGCCGCGAGGGAGGTCCGTCTGCAGGACCAGCACCTCGTCGCCGAACTGGTCGGGATGGCTGACCTTGTAGGTGATGCGGGCGGGGTGGCCTCGCCTGATCGCCGAGGGGTAGGTCACCTTCACCTTGGGCACCCGCCGTTCGACTCTGGAGGAGTCGGCGGTGGCATGGGCCCGGGAGGACGCCCCGGTGGCGTGGGCCGGTGCGGGGGACGCGAGGAACGCCGCCATGAGGCACGTGGCGGCCACGAGGACTCTGCGCATGATCGCTCTCTGCTGGGGGAGTGCCGATTCGCCGGTGCCCTCCCACGATCACAAGAGCGAATGCTCGCGGCAAGCCCCTTTTGTTCCTCCGATCGCCGGGGCAGGGCCAGGCAGCGCTGCGACGTCGGAGCGACCGGCCGCCGGTCCGATCCATGGGGGCGGCGCCGCGGGCCGCCAGCCCGATCCTGAGCCGCGAACTCCCGCGTCGGCTGTCGGGCCTGGTCTATCGGTGAGGCGGCCTACAGGGCGCTCTCAGCCCCGGGAAGACGGCCATGGAAAGCGCGAAGGCGGGGCCCGCGGATGCGGACCCCGCCTTCAACGGTGTTCAGAGATCAGAGCGCACGGACGTTGGACGCCTGCGGACCCTTCGGACCAGAGGTCACCTCGAACTCGACCCGCTGGCCGTCCTCGAGGTTGCGGTAGCCACTGCCGGAGATCGCGGAGAAGTGGACGAAGACGTCCGGCTCCCCGCCGTCCGGTGCGATGAAGCCGAAGCCCTTCTCAGCGTTGAACCACTTGACGGTTCCCTGAGCCATTAATGCTCTCCCTAAGGAAGTGAATCTTGGGGCTCACACCTCGTGAACCCCGGTGTGTCGCACAGCTCCCCGGGTGGCTCATACAGTCAAGCTGGCTTTCGCTACGGGAACAGCTAATACAACGCCATCACATCTAACACTATGTCGCCGGTGGGTGTTCCACGTCCGGGGGAAGATTTCCCCCGCCTTCCTCCCCGAGGACGGACGCGGGTACAACAGCGTGCAAACTGGAGGCTGTTATGACCAGCCCCCGCCTTGTCGCCACGGACCTGGACGGCACCGCCCTGCGGGCCGACGGGACCGTCTCCGCCCGTACGGCCGCCGCCTTCGCTCTCGTGGAGAACGCCGGTGGGACGCTCGTCTTCGTCACCGGACGGCCGCCCCGCTGGATGCACAGCGTGGCGGGAGCCGTACGCCACCGAGGCTTGTCGATCTGCGCGAACGGGGCGCTCGTCTACGATCTGCACACCGAGCGGATCGTGGAGGCGCGCATGATCGCCCCCGACGTCCTCGACGAATCCGTCCGCCGCCTGCGGGAACACCTGCCCGAGCTGGTCTTCGCCGTCGAATACGAGGGCGGTTACGCGCACGAGTCCGACTTCGCCGTCAAGGGCGCGGACGCCAGGAGCGTGTCCGGGCTTCGGGTGGGGACGTACACGCTGACGTCGCGGCCGTGCGCCAAGCTGCTCGCCCAGCACCCGTCGATGGATCCGGACGAGTTCTACCGGCTGTCGGTGGACCTCGTGGGCGACCTGGTGACCCCGACGCACTCCAGTGGCCGGGCGCTGATCGAGATGAGCGCGCACGGCGTCACGAAGGCGTCGGCGCTCGCCACCCTGGCCGCCGAACTCGGGATCAAGGCCGGCGAGGTCGTGGCGTTCGGCGACATGCCGAACGACCTGCCCATGCTGGCCTGGGCGGGGACGTCCTACGCGGTGGCCAACGCCCATCCCGAGGTGCTGGCCGCCGTCGATCACGTGACGGCGGCCAACAACGACGACGGGGTCGCCCTGATTTTGGAAGCTCTTTACAGATAAGCGCTTACAGGCCCGGTCTTACAGGTAGGGCCCAGAGGCGCGGAAGTGCTGCTGGTCGTCCTGCCCCTGCGACATGCCGCCGGGCAGAGCGCGGCGCATCTGCTCCAACTGGGCACGCGCCGCCATCTGCTGGGCGAACAGCGTGGTCTGGATGCCGTGGAAGAGTCCCTCAAGCCATCCGACGAGCTGCGCGTGCGCCACCCGGAGCTCCGCGTCCGAGGGCGGTGCGCCGTTGTCGTCGGTGAAAGGCAGCGACAGCCGCTCCAGCTCGTCGACGAGCTCGGGCGCGAGACCGTCCTCCAGTTCCTTTATGGAACTTTCATGGATCTCCTTGAGGCGCTTGCGGCTCGCCTCGTCCAGGGGAGCGGCACGGACCTCCTCGAGAAGCTGGCGGATCATGCTTCCGATGCGCATGACCTTCGCCGGCTGCTCCACGAGGTCGGCGACGGAGCGCTCCTCGCGCTCGCCGTTCTCGCCGGACACGGACAAGCCGTCGGGCCCCACGACCACGATCTGCGGCGTGCTCTCTTCTGCGTTCATCGGCCGCTCATCACTCCTCGTCCGCGTCGGGCTCGGTCGGTACTCATGCGTTCAAACCTAACTCACCGAACTAGGAGGATTTTGCCGATGTGGTCCCCGGACTCCAGCAGCCGGTGCGCCTCGGCGGCGTCCCGCATCGGCACGGTGGCGTGGATCACCGGCTTGATCACGCCCGCGCTGATCAGAGGCCAGACGTCGTGCACGACTCCCCTGCAGATGGCGCCCTTCTCGTCCACCGGCCGGGCGCGCAGGCCCGCCGCGGAGATCGACGCGCGCTTGGCCAGAAGCTTGCCGAGATCCAGCTCGCCCACCCTGCCGCCCTGCATGCCGATCACGACGAGGCGGCCGCCGACCGCCAGGGCGTCCAGATTCTTCTTCAGGTACGCCGCGCCGATGATGTCGAGGATCACATCGGCCTTCTTGACCGAGAAATCCTCCTCGCGGTAGTTCAGGGCCTCGTCGGCGCCGAGTTCGAGGCACCTCCGCACCTTCTCCGCCGAGCCGGCCGTCGCGATCACGCGGGAGCCGTACGCCTTGGCGAGCTGGATCGCCATGGTGCCGATGCCGCTCGCGCCGCCGTGGACCAGCAGGGTCTCGCCCTTGCGCAGGCGAGCGGTCATGAAGACGTTCGACCAGACGGTGCAGGCGACCTCGGGCAGCCCCGCCGCCTCCACCGGCGACACCCCCTCCGGAACGGGCATGACCTGCTGCCAGGGCACGGCCACGCGCTCGGCGTACCCTCCGCCGGCGAGCAGCGCGCAGACCTGGTCCCCCGGCCGGAAACCCTCGACGTCCGCGCCGACCTCGATCACCCTCCCCGAGCACTCCAGGCCGGGAATCTCCGAGGCGCCTTTCGGCGGAGGATAGTGGCCCTGGCGCTGGAGGAGGTCCGCCCGGTTGACGGCGGAGGCGGCCACGTCGATGACCACATCACCCCGCCCGGGCTCGGGATCGGGGACTTCCTGCCAGTCCAAAACCTCAGGTCCACCAGGCTCCATAATGACGATCGCGCGCATGGGACCAAACTAGCGGGGCCGCGAACTCGGCGGTTGCCCGCATTCGCTGCATTAGAGGGCGCTAATCTGCAATGTGTTTGCTGCCCCTTTAGCCCATCCCGAGGGGGAACACGGTGGCAAGACACGATCGTGAGGATCCCCACTCTCTCGAGGACCAGCTCGCCTGGCTCGATGCGATCAAGGAGATGCCCGACGAGGTGGACATCGCGGTCAGCGCGGTGACCTCGGCGTCCTTGGCGCCTGCTCCGGTCACGGAGCCGGAGGTGCCTTCACCGTACCCTCAGGACCCCTGGCGTTCGGTGCCGTCGGAGCCCGCCTCCCAGGCGCTGTTCCGTACGGCGACGGATCCCGCGTACGGCGCCACGGTGGTCGTCGCTCCGGCCGACGGGGCAGCGGACACCTCTGGATCGTCCGCCGGCTTGTCCGGGTCTTCCGGTTCTGGGGGTTCGGGGCTTCCGGGGCTTTCCGAGGACGGTGGGCTGTCCGGTTTCCCCGGTACGCCTCCGGCCGGCCTCGGGCGGGGCCCGCTGTTCCAGGACTCTCCCGTCGACACCGACTCGTTCAATGTGGGCGCGTTCGGGGAGCCCGAGGTCCGGACTTCTTACAATGAGCACCACACACAGCCGGTCCGGTTCCCCACCGGGGAACACCGCCTTGAGGACCTCCCGTCCGACGAGAGCGGATCCGAGGAGAGCAGGACAGAGGCGTCCAAGTCCGACGAGCCGGTGCGCGGGTGGCTGGAGCCGGCGGTGCCGGTCGTCGAGACGGATGGATCTTCCAGCGCGGGGTCTTCCAGCACCGGGACTTCCGGTTCGTTGAACTCCGGCACCGGAACTTCCGGCCTCTCCGGTTTCGGATCATCGGGTTCCGGGTTCTCCGGCTCCGGAGCTCCTGGTTCCGGACTCTCCGAGTCCGGGGCTTCCGGTTCTGACAGCGGGACGCCCTTCTCCGGCGGACTGCTCGGTGCGGTGACCGAACGCTTCACCGGGCCCTTCCCGGAGGAAACGCCGGTCGAGGAGCGCACGCCGTACGAAGGGGAGCGGTCGTTCGGCGGCTCCTTGCACGAGGAGACCGGCGGTCAGTCTTTCGGCGGTTTCTCGCGTGAGGAGACCGGCGGTCAGTCCTTTGGCGGTTTGGGCGGGGATCTCCCCTCCGGTCAACCGTTCGGGGGGTCCCTGCGGGACGATTTGGCCCCTGGACAGCCCTTCGGCGGCTCCTCGCGTGAAGGTTTCGGTGGCTCTCCCCATGAAGAGGCCGTGGGCCAGCCGTTCGGGGGGTCCCTGCGGGACGACCTGGCCCCTGCGCAGCCCTTCGGGACGGTCCCGAGCGTGGATCCGCTGCCGGACCGGCGATCGGACGGAACCTCGCGCGAGGCTCCGTCCCCCACCTCTTCGGAGGATCAGGGCCTGGAGGAGCGTGAGCCGTACCAGCCTCGCCGCAGGCAGGCTCCGGCGGTTACCACCTTCGGCGCTCCCGGGCGTACAAGCGGGGCGAAGGCGGGAGGCAAGCCGTCCGCGGACAGCCTCGACCCGGGCAGCCTGCTCAAGGGCCGCAGGAACGCTCCCGCGCGCGGATGGCGCCGGTTCGTCTACAAGGCGTCCGGTGGATGGATCAAGCCGGGCGAGGCCCCGGACGTCCGGCGCCGGCGCGAACTGATCTCCCGCGCCCGCACCCCCGTCGCCACCGGGCACCACAGGGTCGCCGTGCTCAGCCTGAAGGGTGGTGTGGGCAAGACCACCACCACCGTCGGGCTCGGGGCCACGCTCGCCCAGATTCGCGGTGACCGCGTGATCGCCGTGGACGCCAACCCCGATCGTGGAACGCTCTCGGACAAGGTCGAGCTGGAGACCTCGGCTACCGTGCGCGATCTCCTCAACGAGCGGAGCCAGATCAAGCGGTACGTCGACATCCGGGCGTTCACGTCCCAGGCGCCGTCGCGGCTGGAGATCCTGGCGTCCGATCGCGATCCCTCGGTGTCGGAGGCGTTCAGCGCGACCGACTACCAGGCCGTGGCCCAGGTCCTGGAGAACTTCTACTCGATCTGCATCACCGACTGCGGCACCGGACTGCTCCATTCGGCGATGTCCGGAGTCCTTGATCTGGCGGACCAGTTCGTGCTGGTCAGTTCCCCGTCCGTCGACGGAGCCCGGGCGGCCTCGGCCACCCTCGACTGGCTGGAGGCGCACAACCACGCGGAACTCGTCAGGGCCGCGACCGTGGTGCTTTGCAGCGTACGGCCGCGCTCGAAGTCGGCTGTCGACCTTGACCGGCTGGAGGGCCACTTCGCGGCCCGCTGCCGGTCGGTGATCCGCGTGCCGTACGACCCGCATCTGGAGGAGGGCGCGGAGATCGATTTGGACCGGCTGCTGGAGCCGACCCGGGAGGCGTATCTCCGGCTGGCCGCCGCGGTGGGCGACGGCTTCGCCGGGCCGCAGGCGATTGCGGAGCGCCGGTACTCCGAGATCCCCGACCAGATCTGACCCGATGCTTGGAGATCGTCTTTTGTCGCGGGCACCCGGCGCGTGGTGAGAGACTATGGTGATGTTCCGTGCCTTTGGGCATCGGCCAGGAGAGCTCGCCTAGTGGACGATGGCGGCGGTCTTGAAAACCGCTAGGGGCTTGACGCTCCTCGTGGGTTCGAATCCCACGCTCTCCGCTCCCACCTCCGAAAACGGCGTCTGACCAGCGGTTTCGCTCTGGCCAGGCGCCGTTGATCGTTTCGGAGGTGTGCAGCCGGATGCCACCGTGAGCACCTCTCGGCCGGTAGTCGCGGAATATATGCGGAATGATGTTGGTCGCGTTTCCCCAGGTCGGCCCGGAAAGCGGAAGGGCTCCAGTGTCGGGAGCCGCCACCCCGGCGTTGAGCCATAGACTCACGGCCACGTGACGCAGTCCGTACGGCCCGGGCCGCGACCAAACTTTCCCTCGCTGCCGGTCAGCCACGCATTGGTCGCTGTTGTCGGTCATTCCCGTTGCAGAGCACTATCGGTCAGTGTGCCCTCAACGATCCCGCTGAAGGCGAGCGACTGTTGAGCACGTCCATCATCTGCTGAGCGCTCTCAGCCGTGCTAGCGGGGATGCCAGGGTTGGAACCCGTCGAATTTGAGCCCCGGACACCGTCCGGCGCGTAGCTTGTAGTCCGTCGCTAACATGCTGCTGAGCCGTTCCTCGAGCTCGCCCCAGTCCACCAACGGCGCTGCGTCAACTCGGAGACCGATCAACGCTTCCGATCAGCGAGCTGGGCCGGCGTGTGGCACGGTCACCGCCAATAGCCTGCCGTCCCCAAGGTGGAGCCAACCCCGACCAGGAATAACAGGACTGCTGATGATGGAGTCCCCGGTCTTGAGGCCGATCAGATCGCCGGCGTTCCGCGTTTGGGGGGAAAGAAGGAGGCCACGGTGGGCTCTCCAAACCCCGTGCAGCCAATAAAGGCTTGACTGGAGCTCATTTTCATTTCCGCCGAGGACCAGCGCCATTCCCTTGTCAAAACCGTGCTGCAACACGTCCGACAGCAAGCGCCGGGCATCGCATTTGTCTAAGATCTCCGCGTCGTCCATAACGACGACGACTGGTTCCTCGCTCGACGCCACCGACAGCGCCTCCTTGAGTTCGTCGTGCCCGATGTTGCCCTCGGCAAAGCAGGCCACCACGCCGTCCCGATCAGCCAATTCCCTCAGGGGAGACGGCCTAGGCGCAGCCAGTACGACGCGGGTGCCGACTTCGAGCAGCGAGCGCGAGATGTTCACGAGCGCCGTTGAGCGGCCAGAACTGGCTGGCCCGGCCACGACGAATGCCGGAGCCGTGCCGCATGCCAGGTCAGGGCCATACACGGTCAGGCCGTCGTCCCCAACACCGGCGAGCGCCCACAACATTGACGCCGCCTGATCGCGCATTGCCCATGCCTCGTCGAAGCTGATGCGAGATGGCATAGCGTCAGAGCGCTTTTGCCTCTCCAGCGCATCATGGGACGCGTCCCAAAGGCCGAGCAGCAGGATGTGATCCTGTGGCATCAGGTGCGCTGCGTGAGAGAATGCGACGAGCGCCTCACGTGTGGGCAAATCGTCATGGGTGTACCAGTGAATCCATGCATCAGCGGAAACCCCCGTTCTCTCCTCCATATTAGTGAAGGACCACTTCCATTTCAGCCTATGTTCGTCAAGAACGTTACGCAGCCTAACCAGCTCCGATCGTGCCGGAGAGGGCTCAACCTCGAATTCCCTGCTCTTCACGCCGTAGAAAGTTGCGTTCGCTGGCCGTTGCTCCTCTATCGCGTTAGCCATATTCGCGAATCCCTTACTGCGGCGGACCACGCCAAGGAACACTCTCAGTGCGTCTTTGTCGTTCCACAGAGCCTGTGCCGCGTTAATTATCAGCCCTTTCAAAGACTCTTCCGCATAGTTGAACTGCGCAGCAGCGGTGTGGTCAGAGCTAGTAGGCGTGTCGGGGCCGCCCCGCGGTACTTGTGCTGTCTTCCCATTTGTGCCCTCGATGTCCTGCATCCACAGGTCCTCGAAAGCTTTAGGCACGCTACGCGCGTCATCATCGCTGCTAGGTTCCGTGGAATCTTTTGGAGGGCGTACCGATGCTTGCGTAATCGTTTCCTTGACAGCCTGCTTCCAAAGATCCTTAATTCGATCGAATTCGCTGTCTGCGTCGTTGCGTCGAGCCGCCTTGGTCAGGGCGGGGACGATCATCTCGAGTCGGCCCCACGGCGGAAGCTCCGGCTTCTGAAAGGCATCCAGCACTGCCTGATGGCTCACGATCCAGTAGCCCTGCGCATCCTGTCCGATTCGGTCGCGAATAGTTCGCGCTGAGGGAAGCCCTGCATCCAGTCGTAAATCGTGGAGCTCATCGTTGAGCTTCTTCAAGGAGGGCTGGGCAACGAGGTCGGGTCGCTTCCACGGTTGTGCTACCGCCATTACTTCTCCTTAGCGATTATGCGTCAGATTCTGTAAATCAGATACCCCAACACCTGTAAGCATCATCGGTGGAGTCGGTCACGCATCGTCACATTGCGGCTGCTTTTGGTCGACGGCGTCAGTGGTTGTCTTGGATTGTCAAGGCTGTTCATTTGGCCTCCACGCTTGTTGCACACCAGTTGGCATCACGCGGAAGGTAGGTCCAAATGGAACAGATCAGCGTTCGTCTCGTAGTCCTCCTGTTGGTCGGGGTCCTCGTTATCGCCCTGACCCTGTATGTACCCGAGGTCGGGTCCGCTGTGCTAGGAGCCACCGAGGTGGTGGCGGTACTCGATCAGCTCACGACTCGTGAATGACTGGAGGTACTTCGCCTAGCTCCACAAATCCCTGGCCGCCGCAGGACTGCGCCCATTACCGCAGGCGCGGCTGCCTCGAACAGCTTCGAAGACCGACTAGGGACTAACACCTAAGTCGGCCAGACCGTAGAATCCCATGCTTTCCGATTACCACACGAAACGGCGCCTGACCAGGGGTTTCCCTCAGGTCGGGCGCCTTTGATCGTTTCGGGGTGTGCAGCCGGATGCCACCGTGAGTACCTCTCGGCCGGTAGCCGCGGAATAGATGCGGAATGATGTTGGTCGCGTTTCCCCAGGTCGGCCCGGAAAGCGGAGGGGCTCCAGTCCCCCGGAGCCCCTCTACTCTGCGTCTCTCATAGGGCCAGCGCGCCGTCAATGCGATGGTTCGCCTGCTCTGTGCCGCCGTCGATGCATTTCGCGTAGACCTTGAGGAGAACGTCCACTCCGTGCCCCGCCCGCTCGGCCACGTCGGGAGCCGCCACCCCGGCGTTGAGCCACAGACTCACGGCCGCGTGGCGCAGGTCGTATGGCCGGGTGGCCAGCGGAGAGGCGACCTGTTCGGGAGTCAGCGCGAGAGCCCGCGCCGCCTTCCACGTGTCGCAGTACGTCCCGATGGAGATCACTCCGCCGCGCGAGGTGCGGAAGAGTCGCCCGTCGTCATGAACGCCGAACTCCTCGATGTGCTCGCGGAGAATCGCCACCAGTTCCGGCGGGATCGGGACAGGACGGCCCTCGTCCTGGGCACGATGCTTGAGCCCCCGATCGTCGTGAGCCTGCCCGCTGTTCGTCCACTTCTTGTTGGCCTGCGGCTTGGACTTCACCAGGATGAGGCGACCCCAGCCGGTTTCCGGAAGGTGGCAGTCCTGCTTGCGGAGGCCGAGGGCTTCCGCAGGTCGGAGACCGCCGAAGTAGAGGCACGCGAAGAACGCGCGGAGGTGACGCCCACGAGTAAGGCGACCCACGTACGTCACCGCCGTCAGGAGCTCACGCGCCTGCTTCGGATTCACCACCACGCGCCGATCAACAACCTCACGAACTTTCGGAGGCTTCCATGCCTTGACCTTGTCGATCGGGTTGGCCGGCAACTCTTCCAGGTCCACCGCGTACTGAAGTGCGTTGTAGAAGACGGACCGCTTTCGGGCGATGGTGGTTGCCGCTGCGGCTCCACCGTCGAGCCGGAGCGTCAGCGCATCGAGGCCGAGCCGTACGTTACGAACCTTGGCCAGGTCCGAGACGTGAAGGGAATGCCGATCGAGCCAGGAGAGAGCCCTACGGATGTCTTCGGGCTGGCTGAGTTCCCGGCAGGCCGGGGGCAGGGCGTATTGCCGGAGCGCTTCCCGTAGGACAAGAGGATCCGGCGCGTCGGTGGCGTCATTGTTGACGAGTGCCGGGGTCACGGTGGCGAGGGCATCCGTCAAGCTGTCGCGTGTCTTCGCCGCAGCATGGGGCCACTTCATATCGATGTACGCAAGGGCGAAGGCGAACCACGTGACTGCGGCCTTGATCTTGACCATGGACGTTGGGAGGCCGGTGGCGAGGTCGAATCCCTCTCCTCGTTTCGCTGCCTGCCGCAGATCGGACAGGAAACTCTCGGCCAGGGCTTTCGTTCTGAGTGTCTTGGATTTCTCCCGCCCGCTCACCTTCCAACGGACGACATAGGACGGAGTCTTGCTGGAGGCATTCCGGCGGATGTCCCAGAACTTCACGTCATAGGAGGTGTTCACGCGACCTCCCGGAGGGTTTCCAGCCAGGTCGCGAAGTCGCTTCGCCAGACGCGAAGTTCGCCGTTCGGGAGCTTGATGCATTTGGGCGCGTGGCCGAGTTCGCGCCAGCGGTAGAACGTCCGCCGAGAGACGCCGCCGAGTTCGTCGAGCATCTCGGGCAGGGTGAGGAGCTTGTCATTGCGTGTCATCAGGCATCACCCCCGACCGGCGCGGACAAGGGCGGTAAGGCGGTGCCCGTCAGGGCGGCGACGAGGAGGGCGTCACCGGCGGAGAGTCCCTGTCCCGCGTACTCCCAGTGCGCGATGACGAGGACGGTGTCTTCCTCGAAGAGAGGGAACCGTCCCGTGGTGATCTGCTCGTCGCGCATGTGGTCAGCCCGAGCGGCGCGCAGGGCGCCCAGGGTGGTCGAGTAGCGGCGGGATTTGGTGGAGAAGTGGCCGCGGAAGCCGAGCATGTGCGCCCACTGGATCAGCCGCAGGTCGGCCAGCTCCTCCAGCGAGCCCAGTCGGAGACATTCGGCGATGAGCCGCCGGGCGTGCTCGCGGACGGGAAGCGCGGCCAGGTCGTCGAGGAGTTGGATACGACGGTCCAGGGTGCCGACGCATTCGGCGGCCTTGGTGGCGTACTTGGCGATGTAGGCGGCTACTGCCTGTTCGGTGAGTTCGCCGTTCATGGTGATCTGCCGGACGTCGAGCTGATCACCCCAGCGGAGGACCCGCGCCGGTTCCCCAGCAACCGCGGGGATAGTCACGGTGACGACGGAGGCGGCGTGCCGTACGGCGTCGGCCAGCGCGTCAGCGGTTGCCCAGGCGGGAGGTGGCGAGGTGGGTCCGTCTGGGCCGTCGAGGCGAATCACGGCGTGGAAGTGGACAACGCCGCGGCGTTGGTATTCGGCGACTTTGGCGAAGGAGATGACGAGCTGTTCCCGTAGCTCTTTCAAGGTCAGTCCGGCGGTTCGGGCAAAGCGCCGGCGAAGGGCTTCGGTGAACCGTCGCCACAGCTCTGGAGCGGTGGCGTTAAACAGCACCGAGCCCGCGTAGTCGCAGCAGTCCGGGCACAGCGGCTCACCAAGGCATGACTCGTCGGCCCCGTGCCGAGTCGTGCAGGACATGACCACGCCGTGCGGGCACGTCTGTGCGTTGCGGCGGGCGTGACACGGCAGAACCTTGCCGTTCTTCTCCGCCCTGGTGTGGACGACACCGAAGGAAGGCGCGGTGAGGGTGACGAACAGGCACGGGTGAGCGCTCACCGTCTCCGAGACGCCTTTCCCGCCCACCAGGCCCGCGCGGACGAGTTGGTAGGTGTCAGCCCGGTAGGTCTCCGCACAGGACGGGCAGCGCGAGGCGCGACGGGTCTTGCACGCGACCCGCAGGACGCCGTTCGGTTCGAGGTGGGTGCTGTAGCGGTGGAGGAGTTCGCCGGTGGCGCGGTCGATGTGTTCGACCTTGCCGCGCAGGTGGACGGGCTGTCGGCAGCCGCCGGTACGGCGGATCTGTGAGGCCCAGCGGGCGTATTGCGGGTGGTGGAGCCGGGCGATGAGTCCGGCCATGGCATGGGTGGTTGGCATGATGGAGCTGTCCCTTCCGGGCTTCGCGGTTCGGATGTGGGATGGCCCCCGACGTGACGGACTTCTTGGCGGTTGTGCGGTCACGCCGGGGGCGCTGAGCTTCAGCGGAAACAGGGGCTCAGCAGAAACCGAGGCCCTCGCAGTGCGGGCAGGTCTCGCCGTGGCTCTCGACGCCGGTTCCTCCGCACCAGCAGCACTGCCAGCGCTTCGGCATGAGGTCGACGGGCCGAGCGTCCTCGTCCGGGGTCACGCGATCCACCTCGTTCCGGTGCGGTCGGGGGCGGTGTCGATGAACACGCGCCAGGAGTACGGGCGACGGTGGCGGTAGATCGGCGAGATGGAGCCGACCGGGAGAATCGCGGAGATCTTGTTGATGGTGTAGGCGAGTTCGGTACGGGTGCCGTCGATACGGATTCGCATGATCAGTTCCTCCTTTCGTGCTCAGGCGGCGGGAGCCGGGGCGGTGGTTGGGGCGATGGGGCCGGACTGGATGCAGCCGTCGTAGCTGCGATCGGCCGCGTGCTGGGTGCGGGCATCCGCGAGGATGGCGGTCGCCTCGTACCGGATCGGGCCGAAGTCGAGGCCGGTCGTGTAGTGGCCGTACGGCAGGTCCGTGGGGTCGATCTCGGTTTCGAGGAGTTCGGCGATGCGGTCGATCTCCGTGCGCATCTCGGCGTCGCTCCCCCGCTTGGCGAAGTGGGTGACGCCCAAGGTGGAAGGGGTACGGGGGATGGGGA